>JANLUE010000121.1:0-2716 GCA_031363325.1 Gemmataceae bacterium | reverse complement strand
GGACCGTTCCACGCGGCCGGCGCGGTGCTGGCCCTTACCTGGTTGCCCAACTGACGGGGTCGTTCCATGCGAATCGCGAACACGCACCGTCGACGCACTGGCCTCGCGACCCTCGATGTGGTCCTGTCCACCGCCCTGACGTTGCCGATGGCCGCCGTACTTTTGTTTTTGCTTCAGCGCCTGGCCCGCGAGTTCGTCCAGATTGTCGGGACGATGGTCGGGTCGCCCTTTATGTAAATTCGCGGGAGAGAGCCATGTCGTTTTCACCGTGGGAATTCGTTCGCGGCGTCGAAGCGGCGTGGCTCGTCCTCGGGGCCGGAATTTTGGCCCTGGTCGCCGGGGTCATTCGCCTCGCTCGCTCGGCCCACCGGCCCCGAATGGCCCTCGTCCACGCCGACGAACGCGGCGTGACTTATTCGCTCAACTACGTGCTGGTCATCCCGATCTATCTGCTGATCGTCTGCATGGTCTTCGAGGCGACGTTCCTCGTGGTCGCGAAGATCGGCACGATGTACGCGGCCCACGCGGGTGCTCGCTCGGCCGTCGTGTGGGACTCGGCGAAGCCGACCGAGTTGAAGGACAAACGGATTCGCCAGTCGATCCTGACGGCGCTCGCTCCGTTCGCGAGCGTGGGTCAAAAGGATCTGGCGGCTGGGAATTCGCCCTCGGCCGACGACAACGCGGCCGGCAAAGACTTCGCGAGCGCCTACTCCAAGCATTCGCGCTGGACGGGCGGCAAGGACATCGCCCGCGGCCAGCTTCTGAACAAGTATCGCGGGGCCGCCGGCCGAACGACTTTCACCGTAAACGTCGATCGCAGTCGCCCGGATGGCGACGTGAAGGTCACCGTCACGTATCGCGCTCCGATGTTCATCCCCGGTGCGGCCCGCCTGTTCGATAAGGACGGCAAGCCACCTTACGACTACACGATCGAATCGACCGCGACCTTACCCAACGAAGCGCCCGTGTCCGCCGATCGGACGCTCGGCATCGACTACCGATCCCGGTGAACCATGAAGACTCTTCGCCGCTCGAACTCGTTCCACGCCGATGAATCCGGCCTCGTGTCGCTCGTCTCGACCCTGGCCGTCCTCGGCTTCCTGGTCCTGTTCGCGATTCTTGCGAACGTCGGCAAGTCCGTCAATCAGAAGCTGGAAATCCAGAACGGGGCCGACGCGGCGGCTTCGAGCGGGGCAACCCAAATCGCACGCGGCATGAACGAAATCACCGCGATCAACCATATGATCGGCGAGTTGCACGCCCTGGTGGTGATCCACCACGCGTTCGGCGGCGACGAACTCGACGGCTCGAAGTCGGTCCCCGAAACGCCGGTCGACGTCAAGTTTCGCCTGCGCCTGATGTACGAGATCGCCGACAAGGTCTCCGATGAGGAGACGCAGATCGTCCTGGACCAGTCCTACGACAAGATCAAGGAAGAGCCCGAGGTCGGGGCAGCCATCTGGGACTCGCAGATTCGCTTGAAGAAGGTCGCGAGCTGGGCGTACACGGTTCACGCGGTCGGCGGGTTCATCGTGCGCTTCAAGGTGATCCCGTTGATCGGGCCGATCATCGAGGCGATCGGCAACGCGATCGCCGGGGCGGCCAGCGCCTTCGAGGCGAAGGCGCTCGCGGAATGGTACACCCTGGACGCCTTGAGCCAGATGGTCCAAAAGACTCAGGAGGTCAAGGCGCGAATTCAGGACGTGTTGATTCCAGGCCTGAACGCCTACGCCATCGCGATCTCGAAGACGACCGCCAACCTCGCGGCCGTGCCGTCCGCCCAAAAGATTGGCAAGAAGAACGGCGTATCGGCCTCGCTCGACTATCGCTACCCGTTGAGTTCCTTGCCGGTCGTCGCCGAGCCGGACAACGTCGATGTCGGCCGCTCGCAACTCATGCGGGCGAGCACCCCCTGGGTGCAATTCTGGCGCACCCACTGGATGAAGTTCGGCGAAGACGCTCTGCTCCTGTCGCGGTTCAAGGTCCACTACCTCGTTCACACGGACGAGTTCCAGAAGGTCCTGACGAAGCGAGCGAAAGAGGACAACGGCATCAACCTGATGATCCTCGAAGGCACGGACCTCGGCGGCTCGGACAAGGGAACGGAATCCTGGACCACCGAAGGCGGCAGCGCCGAGGCGGAATCGATGTTTGGCGTGATCGGCTTCGCTCATCGGCCGGCGAAGCCAGTGATCGGTGGCAAGATCTTCAAACAAGCGACGCCGGACGGGACGGCCGCCTATGCGATGGCCTTGGTCTACAACGCGAACCCGCAGAAGCCGTTCGCCGGCCCGGGCGGCTCGCAGCGCCGCGTCGGCTGGGACACGCTGAACTGGTCGGTCGATGTGCCGGAATACCCCGGCCCCGCCGACCGCAAGAATCTGGACAAGGACATCGCGATCCCGAACGTGCCCCGACCGGAGATTCGGCTCAACTGGCAGGCCAAGCTGGTACCCACGAGTTCGGACCGCCTGAGCCGGGCGATCTTGATCAAATCGATTGTCCCCGGTGCCGCCGACCCGGCGTTGCGGCGAATCATGCAACGGACGGACGGCGGTAGCGAACTGGTGAGGACGCATTGAGTTAGCCGCGAGGCGCTCGGTTAAACCGGAATCACGAGGAGAACCGGAGTTTCGGGGAAGGCGAGCCGGGGGGCGTTAGCCCTTCGGGTGACCCCGCAATGGCTTCCCTCAAGTTGGTTTGATTGAATGGGGCA
>JANLUE010000077.1:0-2358 GCA_031363325.1 Gemmataceae bacterium | reverse complement strand
CCACCTCGCGGTCCAGCGCGCGCACCGCGTCGCGCTGTTCCTTCTCCATCCGCGGCACGGCCCGTAGCGTCTCCTCCAGCGCGTGCTCCAGCCCCTCGAAATACATCGGCAACAACCTGATGCGCTTGAAGATTTTCCCGGTCATGCCCAAGGTCGATCAGAAGGTGAAGATCAGTTACACTTCAGTCGCACCGCAGGACAATGGCGTCGTCGAGTACGTCTACCCACTCAAGACCGATGGCAAGGCGACCAAGACGCTTGAAGAGTTCTCGATCAAGGCGACCATCAAGTCGCAGCACCCGATCCAGAACGTCTACTCGCCGACGCATGCGATCGCGATTTCGCGCAAGGGGGACCGGGAAGTCGGCATGACGTTCGAGCGGAACCAGGCGGTCCTCGACAAAGACTTCCAGCTCTTCTACAGCGTGGGCAACAAGGAAATCGGCATCACGCCGCTCGCCTATCGACCCATCTCGTCCGAGGACGGCTACCTGTTGCTGCTCCTGTCGCCGCAACTCGAAGCGTCGAAGACGAACATCATCCCGCGCGACCTGGTGTTGGTGCTCGATACGTCCGGCAGCATGGACAACGTGAAAATGGATCAGGCCCGCAAGGCGGTGAAGCACTGCCTGAGCAACCTGAACGCCGGCGACCGGTTCGCGATCGTTTCCTTCAGCACGAACGTTCGTAAGTATCGCGATACGTTGGTGGAAGCCGAATCCCAACACGTGGACAACGCGAAGAAATGGGTCGATGGACTGCGGGCCGGCGGTGGGACCGCGATTCAAGCCGCCCTCGATTCGGCCGTCGACATGCGGACCAAGGACGAAGGGCGTTCGTTCACGGTCGTCTTCTTCACCGATGGCCAACCGACGATCGGCGAAATGAAGCCGGAAAAAATCGTCAAGAGTGTGGCCGACAAGAACTCGACGAACACGCGTATCTTCACCTTCGGGGTCGGCGATGACGTGAACACGGCGCTCCTGGATCAATTGGCGGAGAACACCAAAGCGATCAGCACGTACGTCCGCCCGGCCGAGGACATCGAGACCAAAGTGACGAGCCTGTACGGCAAGATTAGCCATCCCGTGTTGGCAAACGTCAAGCTCACGACTTCGCCGAACATCAAGCTGTACGAATCGTACCCGGCCCAGTTGCCCGACTTGTTCTTCGGCAGCCAACTCGTTGTGCTCGCGAAGTACTCGGGGCACGGGCCGGCCGCGATCAAGCTCGTCGGCCAGGTCGGCAAGGAAACGAAGGAGTTCGCCTACGATGTGTCGCTCGCGCCGAAGACGACCGAGGACCGCGAGTTCATCGAGCAACTGTGGGCCCGCCGTAAGGTCGGCTTCCTGCTCGATCAGATTCGCAACAACGGCGAGCAGAAGGAACTGATGGACGAGATGATGACGCTCGCCAAAAAGTACGGCATCGCGACGCCGTACACGAGCTATCTCGTCGTGCCGGACGCCCCGGTGCCCGTGGCGAACACGGCCCTTCCCGGACAACCGGGCTTTGGCCCCGGCGGACCACCGATGGGCGGTAGCGGATTCGGTGGCGGTTTTGGCGGAATGGGTGGCGGTTTCGGCGGGGGCTTCGCGCCCGGCGCGCCGGCACCCGTACTCACGGACCCCGCCTTCGCAAAGGGCCGGCCGGCCGCGAAGTCCGGCGACAAGCCCGAGCCCGCCAAGGTGGCTGACGTGGCCCGCGACCTCGTCAAGAAGCCGGGCGATGCAGGCCGGGCTCGCGGCGGCTTCGAGGACGACAAGCTCAAGGCCCTCGAAGGTGCGCTCGAGAAACTCAACAAGGACATGAACGAACGAGCGAAGGGCGACCCCAAGGGCGATCGGCGGACCGATGGTGAAAAGAAGGCCGAGCAGGCTCAGGCCGAGTCGACCGGCAAGATGCTCGACTCCGTCAAGATGACTCGCCAGCAGACGTTGAACTACGAGACCGCTCGCGGTTGGTACCAGAACGGCCAACATCGCAATGCCCAGGTCGGGGCGGTCGGCGTCGACGTCGCGGTCTGTGCGAACAACCTTCGTTGCACCGATCGCCTGAGCCAGACGGCCAATCGCTGGGCGAACGGCCGCAACTGCCTCGAACTCGGTGGCCTGTGGATCGACGAAGGCTTCACGTCCGAAATGAAGATCGTCGTCGTGAAGGCCCAGAGCGACGCGTACTTCCGCATCCTCGAGAAGCAACCGAAGATGAAGGACGTGTATCGCCTCGGCAATCACCTGGTGTACGTGACCCCCAGCAAGACCGCCCTGGTGATCGACCTGAGCGACGGCAAGGACAAACTCTCCGACGAGGAGATCGACACCCTGTTCACGGCGAAAATCGAGGCAAAGAAGTAGG
>JANLUE010000072.1:0-2591 GCA_031363325.1 Gemmataceae bacterium | reverse complement strand
CCCCACGAGTGCATCGTCGCGAACACATATTGGAAGACCGCAAACGACCCCCCGCCGACGACCAGGGCCGGCCAGACTTCAAACACCTGCCGCCACGAGCACATGATCTTGACCATGTACAGGGGGATCAAACACGAGAGGAACGGCAGTTGATGCCCGCACATCACGCTGATCTTTTCGACTTCGATGTTGGTCACCGTCGAGAGAGTGATGATCGGCACGCCAAGGCCGCCGTAGCACACTGGCGACGTGTTCGCGAGCAAACAGATGACGGCCGCCCGGATCGGCGGTACGCCGAGTCCGACCAGCATCGCCCCGCAAATCGCCACCGGCGAACCCGCTCCGGCCGCCCCTTCGAGGAACGCCCCAAAACAGAAGCCGATCAGGATCGATTGGACGCGCGCATCGCCGCTCAGCCCGGCGATCGAACGACGGATGATGTTGAACTGCCCCGTCTCGACGGTCAGATTGTAAAGTGCCATTGCAACGAATACGGTCCAACCGATCGGCAGCAGGCCGAACACCGCACCGTGCACGAAGGACCAGGACGCCATTTCGAAGGGCATACCGTAACACGTGGTCGCGAGTACGATCGCGACGACCGACCCGACAGCGCCGGCGAGGCTCGCCAGCCAGCGCCGGCCGACCAATAAGTAGAAGAGCACCAGAACTGGTAGCGCGGCCACGATCGTGGAAACGACTCGGTGCAAATGCGGTGAAAATATTGGCGTATCAGGTTCAAGGCCAATCCTGGCGGCGTACAGGGCACTCCATACCAGAATCGGAATGCTTGCGGCAGCCAACAGACCGATTCGAGAAGTAATGATCTGTCGGTGAACGAGGACCAAGACTCCGATTCCCAGGGCAATCGTCACGAGGACGGTTTGAATCGTCGCATTCGTCGCTGGATTCAAATCTTGAATGTACGTGGCGGCCAGGAGCATGGAAAATGTCCGACGGGGAGAGCTTCGGAAGAGTGCTGATAGTAACAGGATCGTCGGCCGATGCAAGGGGCTGGTTGGGAAAGGTTCCGGCCGAAGGCGAACCCGCGCCGGTCGTTGGCCTGTCGAGTAGACTAGCCGTTGCCGGCCCGGTGGTGTAATTGGCAGCCACGCAGGTCTTAGAAGCCTGTGCCGAAAAGCGTGCGGGTTCGAGTCCCGCCCGGGCCACTTCCGTCCCCAACCCGCGAGTTCCGTTCGATGGCCGATGCCGCCGACCCCTGGTTCCAGTCCCTGTTCGCCGACCGCCTCGGCGGGGCCAATTACGGCAAGGGCACGGAAATCTACAAGTTCGAGAAAATCAAGCGCGCCAAACGCAAGGCCCTCGCCGATCATCCGGAACGGCAACTTCTGGACTTCGGCATCGGCGAGAACGACGACCTGGCCGCGCCGGTGGTACGCGAGGCGCTCGCGCGCGAGGCCGACCGAGTCGAGAACCGGGGCTATGCCGATAACGGGATTCAGAACTACAAGGACGCGGCCGCCGAGTTCATGAAGCGCCAGTTCGGCGTGACGCTCGACCCCGTGAGCGAAATCTGCCACTGCATCGGGTCGAAGCCCGCCTATGCGATGTTGCCGACCTGCTTCATCAATCCGAGCGACGTGACACTGATGACAGTCCCCGGTTACCCGGTGGCCGGCACGCACACGAAATACCTCGGCGGCGAAGTCCATCGCTTGCCGTTGCTCGAAGCGAACGGCTTCTTCCCGGACCTGGATGGGATCCCGGCGGACATCAAGCGGCGGGCGAAACTGCTGGTCATCAACTATCCGAATAGCCCGACGGGGGCGGTCGCCACGCGCGATTTCTACAAGCGCGTGATCGAGTTCGCCCACAAGCATCAGGTCGTGATCGTTCAGGACGCGGCCCACATCTTGCTAACGTACCAGGGCGAACCACTCAGCTTTCTCCAGATCGACGGGGCGAAGGACGTCGGCGTCGAAGTGCATTCGATGTCGAAGGGCTTCAACATGATCGGTTGGCGGCTCGGTTGGGTGTGCGGGCACCCGAAGATCGTGCAAGCCTACGCGGACGTGAAGGACAACAGCGATTCCGGCCAGTTCATGGCGATCCAACACGCGGCCGCCGTCGCCCTGCGAACCCCCGCGATTCCTACCGACGTGTGCACGAAGTATCGTCGTCGCTTGACGAAGCTGGTGGCCGCGTTGCAAAAGGTCGGCTTCGAGTGTCGCATGCCGGGCGGCACGTATTTCCTGTACGCGAAGTCCCCGATCGCCGCGGGCGGGCGCGAGTTCAAGAACGCCGAAGAAGCGTCGCAGTACCTGATTCACGAACAATCGGTGTGCTGCGTGCCCTGGGACGACGCGGGATCGTACCTGCGTTTCTCCGCCACATACATAGCCGCGGACGAACGGGCGGAAGACGCGCTGATGAGCGAAACGGTTGGGCGATTGGGGAAGTTGGGGCTGAGGTTTTAATACGCCGATGAACGCATGACGCGGATATCGACCTTCCGGTTGAGAATGCCACTTGGTTCGCCGCAAGTCGACGACCAGGCGAGCCGGTGGGCGTTAGCCCGCCGGGTGAACCCACTGCGACAATATGGTTCTCAATGACTTGTCCAGGAAGCA
>JANLUE010000065.1:0-1452 GCA_031363325.1 Gemmataceae bacterium | reverse complement strand
GCGGCGAGCGATGGATCGCTCGCCGCTCCAAGGGTCAATCGCTTCGAACTAATTGTCCAGCGACGTGGCCTCGCCGCCGTTTGGCGTCAAGGCGTTCGCCCAGATGACCGGGTCGATGGTCGAACGCACGATCCGGACGCTGCCGTCCATCATCAAAGCGTTGATACCGGCCGAGTGAATCTGCTGCGGCAGGCGGGGGTTACACTGCGCGATGGTCGGCATGACCTGGAACTTCGAGTTCACGCCTCGGGCGTTCCAGTCGTTGAACATGGCGTGCCAGTCGGGCGTGACCGTCTCGTGCGCCCAGAGCGTTCCAGAGCCGGCACATCGAGCGTAAGCTTCCGTGATCCCCAACGTATTCGAGGTGCCGTCGACGTACGTGGAACCGAGGTTCGCCTGGTACGAGTTCGCACCCGTGTCCCACGCCGACATCCAGCCGCCGTCCTTCGGATTGTGGAACGCATCGTGGTTGGCGACGTAGTTCGACACGACCCAACCGTTCGTCCAGGTGTTGGCCGGCAAGTTCTCCGGGTCCGACGGGCAGAGATACATCTTCATCGGCTTCGCGGCGAACGAGTTCGCGGCCGTCGCGCCATCGTCGATCGATGGGTTGCGCGGGCTTTGCAGATCGGACAGTCGATAAGCGTTGTCCTGTTCGATGTACGGCAGAATGTAGATCCACAAGTTGCCGCGCTCGCCCTGCGCCTGGTACGGGACCGCGCCGGTCCGGGTTCCGTCGTACCGGCTCATCGGCGGGAGCTTGTCGCGTGCCGCCTGGAAATTGTGAAGCGCCAGGCCGATTTGCTTGAGGTTGTTCGAACACTTCAGGCGATTGGCCGCCTCGCGGATCTTTTGCACGGCGGGAAGGAGGAGCCCGATCAAGATCGCGATGATCGCGATTACGACCAGCAACTCGATCAGGGTGAACCCAGACGACCGATGCCGCGTACGAAGAGATGGCATGAGTACCTCGGAGAGAGGAAAGAGGCTCAATGAGTGAGGGTTGACGCGAGGAGTGTAATTACAATGACCGCGCGTACAATCCTTCCTATCTTCTTTTAAGCGGCCACAGTAGCCAAGTCAAGGTAATTCGCCCGCCGGCAATTCTTGCCCAAACTCCTCGCGACACCGCGCCGAGTCACTTGGCGGACAGTTTTCTCCGATCCTCGGCGGCCAAAGCAGCGCGGGCCGGCTCGCATTTCGGATCGAGTCGCAACGCGAGTTGGAGCCAGCGGATTCCCTCGTCGCGTTCGCCGTTGCGCAGGAACAACAAGCCCCCTTCGCACCGCAGGGCCGCGTCGTTCGGGTGGCTCAAGACTTCCTTGCGGACCTCGCTCAATCGAGAAAGATCGGCGTCGAGTCGCTTCACGCGTTCGTCGAATGACGCCGCCTCGTCCGTTCGATTCAGGCGGCGAAGACATTGGCCCAGCGCATATTGGACGCGGCGATCGA
>JANLUE010000936.1:0-9673 GCA_031363325.1 Gemmataceae bacterium | reverse complement strand
CCGAGGGCCTTCTCGGCTCGTGGCCGAGTGTGGAAGACCCACCACTCGCGGCCCGGCTCGGCCGGATCGCCGAACAGTGAGGCGGGGAAGAGACAGTCGCTCGGCGGCTTCAACGGCACACGGCGTCTCCGGTGGGCACCGCAGCGCATTGTATCGCCGGCCCGGAAGTCGCTTGTGTCAGCTGCAAGCTCTGCCGCCCGTCCGGGTTGCCCGACCCGTGCTATGATGCAGTCCGTTCGATCATCCATTCCCTGTGGGCCACGTGCGCGTGACACCCACGGGGACGTAGTCCGCGCCGGTAACGTCCGATTTCAGCCATCAGCTCAACACCAAAGACGATCATCGAAGCCGGCCGCACGGAACGCCAATATTGGCGCGACCTGTGGCGCTACCGCGAACTGCTCGTGTTCCTTGCCTGGCGCGACGTGGCCGTCCGCTATAAGCAGACGGCGTTCGGAATCGTCTGGGCGGTCATCCGACCTTTGCTGACGATGATCGTCCTGGTCGTGGTCTTCGGACGAATCGCCAAGCTACCCTCCGGCGATGTGCCCTACACGTTGCTTGTCCTTTCGGGCATGTTGGCTTGGCAATTGTTCGCGACCGGTTTCTCGGCCGCGAGCGAAAGCCTGATCGGCAACGCCAACCTGATCTCGAAAGTCTACTTCCCACGACTGGTCGTCCCGCTCAGTTCGGTGGCCGTCAGCCTGGTCGATTTCGTGGTGACATTACCGATCCTGGCCGGACTCATGATCTGGTACGAAGTGATCCCCACTTGGCGGATGACCCTGTTCCCAATCTTCGTGATCCTCGCCCTCCTGGCCGCCGTCGGAATTGGACTTTGGCTTTGCGCCCTCAACGTTCGCTTCCGCGACTTCCGATTCATCATCCCGTTCGTGATTCAGTTCGGAGTGTACGTCTCGCCGGTCGGCTTCAGCGCGGCCGCCGTGCCCGAAGAGTATCGTTGGCTCCTCGCACTGAACCCAATGACCGGGATCATCGAAGGCTTCCGCTGGACACTGCTAGGCCAGGCCGAAGGCTTGACGCCCTTGAGCCTCGGCATTTCACTCGCCGCGATCGCGTTCTTCCTGGCGACCGGCGTGCGCTACTTCCGCCGCACCGAAAAAACCTTCGCGGACGTGATCTAGTGGGCGAACCCGAGACGGTCATCCGAGCGGAGGGGGTCGGCAAGAAGTACGTGATCCGGCACAACGCCCCGAAGCAGGGAATGCTGCGCGACGCCTTGTCGGACGCGGCTCGATCGTTGAAGCGCAAGCTCATCCGCTCGACCGGCCCGCAAGCGAACGAGGAAGAGTTCTGGGCCTTGAAAGATGTGTCGTTCGAGATCAAGCGCGGCGAAGTGGTCGGGATCATCGGCCGCAATGGCGCGGGCAAAAGCACACTCCTCAAAGTCCTCAGCCGAATTACCGAACCGACGACCGGTCGAATCGAACTCGATGGCCGCGTCGCGAGCCTTCTCGAAGTCGGCACGGGCTTCCATCCGGAACTGACTGGCCGCGAAAACATCTACATGAACGGGGCCATCCTCGGGATGTCCCGCGCCGAGATCAAACGCAAGTTCGACGACATCGTGGCCTTCGCCGAAGTCGAGAAGTTCCTCGATACGCCGGTGAAGCGCTATTCGAGCGGGATGTATGTTCGGCTCGCCTTTGCCGTGGCGGCCCATTTGGAGCCGGAGATATTGATCGTCGACGAGGTGCTCGCGGTCGGAGACGCAGAGTTTCAGAAGAAGTGCATCGGCAAGATGGGCGACGTTGCCAAGGGTGGGCGAACAGTCATCTTTGTCAGCCACAATTTGTCTCTCGTCCGGCAACTCTGCACGACCGGGGTCTATCTGATTTCGGGCCAGGTTGCCCATCGTGGTTCGGCGAGCGCGACGGTTGGGGAATATGTCAATCGGGCCGATCCGTCATTCACGCGTGCCACGCCGAAGGGCGATCAACCGGCCATCGAAAGCGTTCGCGTTGATTCCGACGCACTGTTGAGCGGCGACCTGGTCGTGGAAGTCCAATTCGTCGCTCCGTACGAACTCGCTCCGGTGATCGGAATCGTCGTGAACTCCGTGGGCGGTCAACCGATCTTTGGCACGAATCGATTGACCGATCCCGGCAACGAGTCCCCTCGGGCGACCTCGCGAGGGACCTCCGTGCTGGTCGTGCACGACGTGCCCCTCCACTCGGGAACCTATCGACTTTCCGTCTGGCTCGGCGACGGAGACGGGAAGAACTTCGAGCACTTGCCCGATGCCGTCTCGTTCGATTTCGTCAGTCGCCGTGCACTACCAAAGGGCTACTCGGTGGACCTGATTGGGCCGGTCCAGGTGGCCGCCGACTGGCGAATTGAAGTAGCCGCTCCGACGAGTGCGGAGCCTCTGGTCGTCAATCACTCATAACCTTGGCCATCGCTTCGAGACTTCTGCGAGGTTCCGTTGAACGCTACCGGCGCTGGCGGTTGCAACTCTCGGGGGCCAAGATTGGTCGTGATGCCAAGTTGGGTTCCGGCGTTCAATGCAAGCGCGGCGTACGCAATGGGCAATCGGGCCGAATTGAAATCGAGTCAACCTGTACGCTCTCACAAGGCGTCGTGCTCGACGCCTGGGGTGGTTCGATAACAATCGCCAAGAACGTTTTCCTCGGCGAATACGTCGTGATTTATGGTCACGGCGGCGTTGAAATTGGCGACGACACCCTGATCGCAATGCACTGCCGAATCCTGTCGTCGAATCACACCCTGCCAAGTGCGGGCACGAAGATCCGCGACTGTCCCGACGTACTCTTGCCCACCAAGATTGGGCGGGACGTTTGGCTCGGTGCGGGTGTTACTGTTCTGGGCGGAGTCGCGATTGGCGATGGCTGCGTCGTCGCGGCTGGCGCGGTCGTGACCAAAGACATGCCGCCGTATTCGATTGCTATGGGAGTGCCGGCACGAGTCGTGAGGACGCGGTCACTGTGAATGTGCCGCCGAGTCAGACCGCCGCCCATTCCAATCACGCCAACGGGTTCGACGTGATTCGGTTGGCGCTCGCGCTGCTCGTGGTCTACACGCACGCGTTTCTCGTTGGCGGACACGGCCCCGAACCGACGACGGCCCTCTTCAAGGCCCAATCGAACCTCGGAACGTTGTCCGTACTCGGTTTCTTTGGGATCAGCGGCTATCTCGTGACGGCAAGTTGGGATCGATCGAGTCGCCTCTCGACGTTCGCCTGGAAGAGAGTGCTTCGGATTTTTCCGGCCTTCTGGGTTTGCCTATTGGTGATTGCCGCCGTCGTGGGGCCGATTCTCGATGTGCAACGTGGCGGATCGTTGGCCGAGTATTCGGCAACGGGTGCCGAGGGAGCGATTCGATATGTTTGGTCGAACTCACTTTTACAAGTGAATCAATGGACGATTGGGAGTACGCTCGAGGGGGCTCCATATCCCGAGAGTTTGGACGGCAGCTTGTGGTCGATCTTTCCCGAGTTCATTTGCTACGGACTGACGGCCGTCCTGGGATTGTTCGCCGCCACGCGTCAGAATCGCGCGATCTTTGCCGGCCTGATCGTCTATCTCACGATCATTCATGTCGCATTTGAATTGTTACCGGGAGCGTGGACCGCGGTCCGTGGGCCGACGCTTCTGATGCTCGGGAAAGGCCCGATGTTCTTCCTCGCCTATACCGTGGGCGCGGCGCTGTGGATTTTTCGTGAATGGTTCGTGCCAAACCCCAAGGGCGCAGCGCTTGCAGGCGCGATGGTGTTGCTCACACTGAAGTTTGGCGGTGCGGTGGTGTTCGCGCCCATTGGCTTGCCCGTGTTCCTTATCTATTTGGCTCACTCATTCAATGGCCGATTGCGCTGGGATTTGTCGTACGGCGTCTATCTCTATCACTTTCCGTTATTGCAACTCCTGGCTCTCAGCGAGTCGGTGCGGAGCCAATCGATTGTGTTCCTGGGGCTTGGGCTTGTCGGTTCGTTGGCCGTCGCCGCATTAAGTTGGAATTTTATCGAGGCACCCGCATTGCGATTGAAAGTTTCTCGGGCCGCACGACCAACCGCCGAGGCGGCTAAGCCTTGAGTTTCGCGCTCTCCGTCATCATCCCAACTCATTCGCCGCACCCGGGCCGATTGGAGCGCACGTTTGAAGGGCTCCGTGCGCAGACGTTACCAGTGGCGGAATGGGAATTCGTCCTCGTCGACAACAATTCGCCGAACCCGATTTCAATCGATTCAACTTGGCATCCGAATAGTTATGTCATTCGCGAAGAGAAACTTGGGCTCACCCACGCCCGGCGTGCCGGGGCCCGTGCGGCCAAAGGCGAGTTGCTCGTGTTCGCGGACGACGACAATGTTCTCGACCCTCGCTACCTCGATTTGGCGATCAAGCGATTCAAGGAGTGCCCGAAGCTCGGGGCCGGGGGTGGGCGATCGATTCCGGAATGGGAGAAAACGCCCGAGTCGTGGGTCGAGGAATACCGGGGAACTTTGGCACTACGCGACTTGGGTAACTCTCGACTAGTGGCTCGGGCAACGAATCCTCCGACCTATCCTTCGTGCGCGCCGATCGGTGCCGGTCTGGTGATTCGCCGTGCGGCCTGGGATGCCTACGATCGCGCGATCTCAAATGATGCAAGAGCCCCACTCGACCGGACTGGCAACGATCTTTCGAGCGGCGGCGATTGCGACATTGTTCTACACGCCCTAGAAGCGGGTTGGGACGTCGGCTACCTTCCGGAACTGTCGCTCACGCATTTGATCCCCGCCGGGCGCACCACTCGCGAATATCTCGCCCGGCTCAACCACGGCATCGCCAAATCGTGGGTGCAGGTTCTTGATCGCCATCAGATTCGATTGTGGTCGAGAATTCCGAAATGGACCGTACCGCTGCGGAAATGGCGTGCGTATTTTCGCAATCGGGCCTGGGCCGGGCCGGCGGAATACGTCCGCTGGCGTGGCGCGTGTGGTCAGTTCGAAGGGCAGGCTTTGTTACGATGAGTTGGCTCGGCCGATTGGCCTACCTCGGGTTCTACGCGCCAAGAGCTCAGTTTCGGAAGATCGCGAAAGAGGGGCCGATCAATCTCTGGTTGTCGGCCCGCGGCCGTGCGGCCATGGAGCGAGCGGCTCATCGCCTGGAACCATTGCCACGAACGACGGAGCCCGCCGCTCGGACGGTCTACTTCTTGACGGGCAAACGGTTCTGGTATCAAACGGTTTTTTGCGCCTATTCGCTATTGCGATTGGCGAAGGAACCGATCCGAATTTCAATCGTGGACGACGGTAGCCTGGGCGAGTTTGAATCGATCATTTTGAAACGAATACTACCGGAAGTCGAATTTGATTGGGCCAAGGACATTGTCGCTCGATTGGATCAACACTTGCCGGCCGCGAAGTTTCCGACGCTACGCAGCCGACGCCTCGCTTATCCGCATCTCAAGAAACTTACCGATGTGCATGCGGGCCAGCAAGGCTGGCGTGTCGTCCTCGACTCGGACATGTTGTTTCACAATCGCCCGACGGAGTTCCTCGATTGGCTTGCCGCCCCGGATCGCCCGTGCCAGATGATCGATGTGCAAAGCTCCTATGGTTATTCGGCCGAATTGCTGGCCGAACTCGCGGGTGGCGCCGTGCCGGATCGGGTGAACGTTGGCGTTTGCGGACTGCAGAGCGACGCCATCGACTGGGAGCGATTGGAACATTGGTGCCGGACGCTCCTGGAACGCGAAGGCTCGAACTATCTTCAGGAACAAGGACTGACGGCCCTGCTTGTTTCGGGCCAGTCCCGACTCGCACTTCCCGAGGGCGAGTACATCGTTCGGCCAACACGCGGCGAATCGCGTCGGCCAACGGTGGCATTGCACCACTATGTGGCCGAGTCCAAAGCCTGGTATTTCCGTTACGGTTGGCGACACATCGTATGACGCCGCTCGTTTCTTTCCTAACGCCGGCCTACAACGCCGAGAAGTACCTCGGCGAGACGATACAGTCTGTTCTCGCGCAGACTTACGAGCGAATCGAGTTAATCATTGTCAACGATGGTTCAAAAGATTCGACCCAGCAAGTCGCGAAGTCCTTTGGCGATTCGCGTGTGAGAGTCATCGATCAGGAGAATCGCGGGCAGAGCGCGAGCGAGAACGTGGCTTTCGCCGCTTGCCAAGGCGAATTGGTCGTCCATCTCGACGCGGACGATCTGGTTTCGCCGAACAAGGTCGAAGTTCAGGTTCGGCAACTCCGGGAAGCGGAGCCCGGCTGCGTTTCGTTCCATCCCTGGGGTCGATTTCACTCCGACCCTTCTGAGACGAAGATCGTTCCCGAGCCGTTTTGGCGCGACATTGATCCCGTCGATTTTCATGTCGAAATGTGGGAGCGCCACAGCATGATCCAGGGTGGTTGTTATTTGATCCCACGCTCGCTGATGGACGCGGCCGGCCCGTGGGACGAGTCACTGTCGCTCATCAATGATTTTGATTTCTTCCCACGCGTCTTGTTGCGGGCCAAGCAATTGCTGTTCTGCTCCGAGCCACTCCTGCGCTATCGATCTGGAGTCGTCGGGGCATTGAGCCAATCGAGATCGGACCGATCTTGGAACTCGGCCTTTCGATCGCTTCACAGTGGCACGGCGTTGTTATTGTCGCGCGAGAACACTCCAAGAGTCCGACGGGCCGCATGTCGCGAGCTCGAGGAATTCGTTTACGCTTGCTATCCGGCCGTTCGCAATTTGCGTCGGCAAGCCTGGGACCGCGTTCGCGAACTCGGCGGGCCATATTTTCGACCGCAGATGGGGCGTCGCATGCGGGCGGTGAGTCGATTCACCGGTTGGAAGTTGGCGCGACGGATCGAGCGGTTGTTCCGCAAGGCCGCCGCGTGAAGTCGATCAACATCCTCACGGGCGGGCATTTGTGCCGGAACCCCCGGGTCGTCAAGGAGGCGACCACGCTCGCGCGGGCCGGCTATCGGGTCACCGTGTTTGGGCCGATCCTCACGGACGAATGGGCTCAAATTGATCAACCGATCGCCACCAACGGCGGGTTCAACTATCGAGCCCACTGCGATCTACGGCCGACGCGTGGCTTGCCGGGCCGGCAACTCTGGTGGCGCGTCGAACGTCGTGGCGCGGCCGAACTCTGTCGCCGTGGCGTTCAGTCCGGACGCGCGCTCGGGTATGGCGTGAAGCGACTGTTGAGCCTGGCGCGACGCCATCCGGCGGACCTCGCGATCGGTCATCAGGAAGTCGGCCTGTGGGTCGTCGATCGACTTCGACGCGATGGCGTGCCGGTCGGCGTCGATTTTGAAGATTGGTATTCGGAAGACCTGTTGCCCGAGAGTCGGGTCGGCCGACCGATCGCATTGTTGCAGAAGTGCGAACGCAATCTGATTCGCCATGCCGTTCACGCAACGACGACATCGCATTCGCTCGCGGACGCTTTGGCGACGCGATACAACGGCCCGGCGCCGCGTGTGGTTTACAATGCGTTCCCCTGGGCCGAGCGCGCCGAACTCGGCCCAATGACAACAGATTCGACGCCGCGACTTCATTGGGTTTCGCAAACAGTCGGCCCCGGCCGAGGCCTGGAAACACTCTGCGAGGCGTTGCGACGCGTTCGCACGCCGGTGGCCGTGCATCTGCGTGGCCAGTGCTCGACATCGGTCGCCGATTGGTTGAACGAACGATTTCCACGCGACGCTGGGCACACGCTCGAATTGCATCCGCTCGTGCCGCCGAATCAACTGTTGGGCGAGATCGCCAAGTTTGATATCGGGCTCGCCCTCGAACGTTCGACGCCGCCGAGCCGCGACCTGACGGTGACGAACAAAATCCTCCACTATCTACTCGCAGGATTGGCGGTGGTCGCCAGCGACACGGCCGGCCAGCGCGAGGTCGCCGAATCGGCCGGCTGCGCAGTTCGACTCTTCCGGCCGGACGACGCGGAGCAGCTCGCGGCCGCGTTGAACCACTTTGCGACCGACCCGACGGCCCTGCACTCGGCCCGGGCCGCGAGCCTGCAAGTTGCCGAAAGACGATTCTCCTGGGAACGGCAGGAAGCAGTGTTGCTCGACTCGGTCGAGCGGGCGATTCATCAGTCGAAAGAAGTCGTTCGAGCATGAACGATTGCAGATTCGCGGGACGCGCGTGCGAATCCTCCTGACCGCCGACCCCGAACTCCCGGTCCCACCAACACTCTACGGTGGCATCGAGCGCGTCGTCGCCGACTTGATCGACGGCTTGCGCTCGCGCGGGCACGGCGTGGGGCTGGCGGCCAACCCCGATTCGACCGTCCCGGTCGAATCGCTGTACCCGTGGCCCGGCTCGGCCTCACAGCGGGCCGGCGACACGCTCGCCAACGCCCGAGCCCTCCGCCGCGCGGTTCGCGATTTCCAGCCCGATGTGTTGCATAGTTTTTCGCGTCTGATGTATCTGGCCCCACTGTTGCCGCGACGACTGCCCAAGATCATGTCGTATCAGCGCAACCCGAGTTTGCGGACGACGGCGTGGGCTCGGCGGCTCGGGCGCGGCTCGTTGCGGTTCACGGGCTGTAGCGAACATATTTGTCGAGTCGGCCGGAAAGCGGGCGGCGACTGGACCGCGATTCCAAACTGCGTTGAGTTGCGGAAATTTAAGTTTGAACCGAGCGTGCCGGCCGATGCGCCACTCGTGTTTCTGTCGCGCGTCGAACCGATCAAGGGAGCGGACATTGCAATTCGCGTGGCTCGTCGGGCCGAACGCCGATTACTGATCGCCGGCAATCACAGTTCGGACGAAGACGAGAACGGACGCTATTGGCGCGAACAGATTGAACCGCACCTGGGCAAAGTCGGAATTGAATATGTCGGTTCCGTGAACGATGCGCAGAAGAATGAATTGCTGGGTCGCGCGGCCGCGATGCTTGTTCCCATTCAGTGGGACGAACCGTTCGGCATCGTCTTCGCCGAATCGTTGGCGTGCGGCACGCCAGTCATCAGTTGCCCCCGCGGGGCGTTGCCGGAGATCGTCGTCGACGGGCGACACGGATTCTTGACGAACGCCGAAGACGAACTCGTCGCGGCCGTCGGGAGACTGTCGCAGATCGATCGAGCGGCGTGCCGAGACCGGGTCGAAGAATTGTTTTCGGCTGAGGTGGTCGTCTCTCAATACGAGGCGCTGTATTCGCGGATCGCGACGAGTCACCTCGTCGGGGCGTCGGCCTGACTCGTCGCGTCCTGATCGTCAGCCCGCATTTCCCGCCGGTGAACGCCCCGGACCATCAGCGGGCCCGCATGATGCTGCCGCACCTGTTCGAGTTCGGCTGGTCGGCACACGTTCTGGCGTTTCGGCCGGAGGTCGTCGAAGCGGGCCGCGATCCGGACTTGCTCGCGACCGTGCCGGCCGACGCGGAAGTCACACGCGTCGGGGCCTGGCCGTACCGTTGGACTCGGCCCTTCGGGTTTGGCAGTCTCGCTCGACGCGGTTATGGGTCGCTTCGCAAAGCGGCGGAATCACTGTTAAGTCGTGAACGATTCAATGTTGCATTCTTCTCCAACACGATCTTCGGAACCTGGCCGCTCGGGCCAAGGTGGAAGCAGAAATTTAATGTGCCCTATGTGTTGGATTTTCAGGACCCTTGGGTGAACGATTACTATCACCGGACGGGTGTGAAGCCGCCGGGGGGTTGGTTTCGATATGGCCTGGCGAGTCGCGGCGCGCGG
>JANLUE010000021.1:0-7833 GCA_031363325.1 Gemmataceae bacterium | reverse complement strand
CACGGGCGCGTCGGTCGGGGCAGCGATGCCATGCGACCGGGCGAGGCCGGAAATGAGCGCGGCGGCCGCCAGAAAGGCGAAGGCTAGCGTGGGAATGCGGATTTTCGCGACGAACATGGAAGTCAGTGCCTCTCGGGTCAGGTTCATTGTGTTCGCGGACGCGAGTGGTGGTCGGCCGGCGGCATAGCGAAGGGCGGCGGAGATCGCCGGGGCGACCAGCGTTCGTGGGACGGCCAACGAACCGGCGGCCGCGCTCAGGAGCACCGAAGCCGCGAATCCCTTTCCGGTCAGTCGGCCGCGGAGGATTTCGAGGCCGCGATATAGTCGACCGCGAAGCGCCCCCTCGGTCACGCCGAGTTCCCGAGCGGCCGCCGCGTTCGACTTCCCTTCCAAGTGACAGAGCACGACGGGCAACCGATACCGGGCCGGCAGTCGCTGCAGTTCGAGATCGAGGGCCGGCCCCAGGTCGGGCAACGAGCCTTCAATCGGTGCGGCCGGTTCGTACCCGTTGGCGGGCACGAGCCGATCGCGGAACTTGCGACAGCGCGCCTTGGCCGCCACTCGCGTGGCGACCCCGTAGAGCCACGGTCCAATCGACTCCTGCCAGGCGACGATCCGGGCCTTGCGGGCCAGGATCAGAAATACCGCCTGGAACGCGTCTTCGACGTCGTGCTCGTTCCCGAGCGAACGCCGACACACGCCATAGACCAGGCCTGCGTGCCGACGAACGAGCCGGGCAAAGGCCGCCTCGTCCCCGGCCCGCGCGTACCCTTCCAGCAACCGCCGATCGGTCGGCTCCTCGACCGTCGCGGTCCGCAAAACATGCAGGAGAGGCCCGCCCATCAACCGTGTCATGCCCGCCTCCGATCCACCACTCGAGCAATAATCCCTGGGACCGGCCCAAAGCGCGCGCGAAAATTCGCGCCGGTGGCCCCCGTGACTTTATGGACGATTGGAGAGAGAAATGGGTTCCCGAGTTGGATCGTTAGCCGCGAGGCGAAGGTTGGACGGAGCCGAGCGCGTCCACGGGCGGAATTGGAGACAAGTCTTCGGGGTGGACACGCTCATGCCCCGCGCCGTTGAATGGACCGATTCGAAATCAATCGGTGGAGGTGTGTCGCTCGCGGATCCGATCATGAATGCGGGCCAGGATCTGGTAGGCGGTCGACTGGGCTTCTCCGCCACCTTCGCGAATGAGTCTCGAATTCCAACTGGGCGCCCAGTCTTCATGCGTCTCGTGGAGTTTGATCTTCCGGACAAGGCCGTATCGATATCCGATCATCCGGCCCAAGTCGATCGCCGCCGCGATCCTCAAGTCCATCGGCCAATTCGATCGCATCCACTCCCGTGCGCCGTCTGTCAAGAAGTTCTGCTCAAATTCATCAACCGCGGCTTCGATGGTCCTCGGACAACGCCACCAGTGAAGAACAGTTTCCATCGGCACCACACAGGCCGTGAGATTCCGTCGGCGACAAGACATACGTGAACTGCGTCTACAAGACCTCGATTAAATAGGTAGTCATCCAGATGTCGAGTTGCTGGAAGCGGGCCTTGAGCTGTTCCTTGTACAAGACGAAGTACTCGCGACTCTCAATTGTGTCTGGCGCATCCACGAAGACGCGGATCAGGTCGTCGCGATAGGCTTGGCTTTCGTGTCGCCAACGCCTACGAATGGCTTGCGTCTCGCAAGAGACCGCCCCGAACCGCACTTCCAGTTCCACGAGCGAGTCTGTGACCAATTCATCGGGAACGGCAATGCCGTCGTTAAACCGGAGTGGCAACAGAACCTCGAAACGCCGAACCGTTCTGCTCCTAGGTAGCCGGTCCCTCGACGGCGAAGGCGATTCCCTGGACCGCGAGGAAGGGCAGTGCGTCCTCGGGAACGAGCATGTCGCCGTTCGCCCAACTCTTGAATGCGAACCGGCCAGCGAGTCTGCCCAAAGCGAGGCGCTTTGTTTCGGTGTCCGGAAATCGAATGCGAATCATGGAGGTATCGTAAACTTTTCGCCGTGCGATTGCAAGCTTCTCCCGAGTCGATCGCATCATCCGTCAGCCAATTTCATTTCCAATCAACGCCGACGCTTGGTAAGCTAAACCTGCTCTCTCTGAGGGATCCTGCCATGCTCCGCCTCGACGCGCCGATGTCCACTTCGTTCTGCGACCAGGCGACTCGTCGCGACTTCCTGCACGCCGGCTCGATCGCCACGCTGGGGCTCGGTTTGCCGGCCTACCTGCGGGCGAAGGAAGCGGGCGGGGCGAAGGATTCGGACGTGAACTGCATCATGCTGTTTCTGCTCGGCGGGCCGAGCCACATCGATACCTGGGACATGAAGCCGAACGCGCCGGCCGAGATTCGCGGGCCCTTCCAGCCGATCAAGACGGCCGCCTCGGGGATCGAGATCAGCGAAATCTTCCCCAAGATGGCGAAGCACGCCAACGACTTCTCGATCGTTCGCTCAGTCTATCACACGGCGACGGCAGTCCACGACACCGGCCACCAGATGATGCAAACGGGCCGGCTTTTCTCCGGCGGCGTCGAGCATCCTCACGTCGGTAGCACGCTCGGCTACCTCAAGGGCGGACGCGGCGAGCTGCCGGCTCACGTACTGTTGCCGAGGCCGATGGGCCGGACCGGGGGGAACTTGCCGCACGGCCAGTCGGCCGGCTATCTCGGCAAGACTCACGACCCCTTCGTCCTCAACGCCGACCCTTCGGTGCCGAACTTCAAGGTGCCCGACTTGCTGCCACCTGATTACATCTCGCCGGTTCGGGCGGAGCGCCGACAGCGACTTCGCGACGCGGTCGACGGTGCATTCGAATCGTTCGAGAAGAACGCGGCCGCCAAGCAACTCGACGACAACTTCAACCTGGCCTATCGGCTGATGTCGAGCCCGAAGGCCCGCGACGCGTTCGCGCTCGAGAAGGAACCCGATTCGGTCCGCGACAAGTACGGCCGTACCCGTTTCGGCCAATGTTGCCTGATGGCCCGGCGGCTCATCGAAGCCGGCGTGCGCTTCGTCACCGTCAACATGTTCGAGACGGTCTTCGACGAGATCACCTGGGACATCCACGGCTCGAAGCCGTTCACGGACATCCAGGAAATGTCGAAGCTCGTCGCGCCCAACTTCGATCAGGCGTATTCGACGCTGCTTTCCGAATTGAAGGAACGCGGCCTGTTGAAGAACACCATGGTCCTGGCGATGGGCGAGTTTGGGCGAACGCCGAAGGTGAATCCGGCTGGCGGACGCGACCACCATCCGGGCGTGTGGTCGATCCTGATGGGCGGCGGGCCGATTCAAGGCGGACGCATCGTCGGCGAATCGGACGAACTGGGTTACGCGCCGAAATCGCGCCCCGTGAACCCAGCCGAAGTCGCGGCCACAGTCTTCCGCGGCCTGGGCCTCGACCCGCACAAAGAACTGCCCGGCCCGCAAGGCCGACCACTGCCACTCGCCGACTTCAACGTGCAGCCGGTGAAGGAGCTGTTTTAGGGTGGCGTCTGCTAGAATTGCGGCAGGAGAAAAGTTATGTCTTCGATTCTCGAGCCGGAACTCGATGTTCGCTTGCCCGACCGTTACGAGGTGGTCGATGGCGAGATCGTGGAGTTGCCTCCCATGAGTGGATACGCGTCCGAGGTCGCCAATGTTCTTCGGGACGAGTTGAACGAGGCCGCACGCCGCTCGAAACTCGGACGAGCGCGTAACGACATGCTCTTTCGCATTCCAACTCGTCGAGACCCGAATCGGAATCGAAGACCCGATGTGGCCTTCGTCAGTTACGAACGTTGGCCGAAGGATGTGCAGCTCCCCTACCGTACGAACCCCGTCAACTTCGTTCCGGACCTCGTCGTCGAAGTCGCGAGCCCGACGGACTTCGCGGAGGAACTCGAAGTCAAGGCCGAGGAGTACTTGCAGGCCGGAGTGCGACTCGTTTGGATCGTGTTTCCGCTCGCACAAACCGTTCACGTCTACAATCCGCCAAACGCGACCGATGTGCGGCGCGTCGGCCAGCAACTCGAAGGCGGCTCGGTTCTCCCAGGATTCTCCGTCGCGATTGCGGATTTGTTTCCGAATCGATCCGACGAGGACGACTGAAGCAGACGGGCATCGATCCTCTCGAATTCGAAGGCAATTCTGGAAATGGGCGGGTTCGGTCGAGCGCCCAAAGCGTACCGGCGGCGCGGGCGTGTGGCGATCTGTCCAGCCGTGATATGATGCAAGCGATGATGGAAGGAGCGAATCATGAGCGCCGTGTTGACGCCGAAAGCGGAGCCGAAACTCGACCCGTTCCGGTTCGGTGTGCGCCTCGTGAAGCGAGTGGGCTCGAACGGGGAAGTGAAGTTTGTCGAAGTGCCAATGACGCTGGAGGACGCGCTGCATCCCCAGGAGGGCGACCGCTACATGATCACGACCGCCCACAACCGAGACTCCATCTACTTGCAGAATGTGTTCGCGGCCGCGATGGCCGATGTGCCGGGCGCGATGGTCCTTGGCGATCAGCGCGTCGCCTGGGACGCCAAGGGCGAGCGCTATCATGGCCCGGACGTCATTGTGCTGCTCAACGTCGCGAAAGAGAAAGACTGGAAGACCTTCAACGTGGCTCAGGAGAAAGCGACGCCGATTCTGATCGTGGAAGTGGTGTCGGCAAGCACCCGGGTGAACGATGTCGAGACGAAAGTCGTCGAGTACGCGACGGAGGGCGTGTCTCGTTACGTGATCGTCGACTCGGACGAATCCGGCGACCAACGAAACGTCTCGTTCATTCACTATCAACTGGCAAAAAGAGGCAAGAAGTTCGAGCCGGTGCCAATCCCCGAGGACGGCCGAATCTGGTTGCCGGAAGTCAACCTTTGGCTGACGGCCGAAAACGATCGCGTGGTCTGCTACCGAGCGAACGGCGAGCGCGTGCAACCGTACCGGGAACTGGCGGAGTCGAAGTCGGCCGTCGAGAAGGAAGCCCGAGCGAGCGAACGCGCGCGATTGAAGGCAGTCAAGGCGGCCGCGGAGGCGGATCAACGCGCCGCCCACGAAGCCGAAGCACGGGCTGAGGCGGAACGCATCGTCGCGGTGCAGGCGGACTTGATTCGCCGACTCCAGGCTCAGGTGCCACCGTCGAGTTGATCGCCGCTGACTCGATCATCGGACCGATGCAGACTGGCTTCGGAGCGTGCGAGTTGGCGGGGTGCGTCAAGCAACTCAGGGATTCGGCCACACGTCCCCGATGTCCACGCTCGCCGGTCGCGGGGCGGACCGAAACGTCGCCTGACCACGGAACCCGGCTTCCAATTCCCAATCGGTTGACGATCGGAACCCAAAACCTCTACGGGGCTTTGCTGTTGCGGTGGAAGCCGGTCGAGGCCCCGGCCGTGCCGAAGAACTGACGGCAGCTTCCCATGATGAACTTCTTCTCGGTCCAGAAGTTCCCGCAGCCGATCGGCTTCGGGCAGCCGTCCGGGGCGCATTCGTGGCCGAGCAAGCGAGCCTGAAGTCGCTCGCCGAAGGTCGAACCCCCGGCGCAACCGGGGTCGGCCACGATCGCGGTTTGTCCCGGCGCGACGACGACCGGAGCGGCCGACCGATGCCCGGCCGGCTTGGCTTCGCCGTAGGGGACGGTCGGGATACGCTTCACTTCGTCGGCTCGGCCATCCATCGCCAAGCCGAGGACGCACGCCATCGAGGCGAGAAACGCACGGCGCATGGGATCTCCTTGATCACGAACAGCTGTCGTTTCTCTTCGGCAATGGCCCGATGGGCCTGTTCCAAATCCCTCTCACGAGTCGCTTCAATTTGCCCGAATTGCCCAGTCGCGGCGCGTATGCCGATTTTGTCAGTCATTGGGTGTCGAACGCGGCCGGATTCTTCGTCGATTCACGAACGGCGCGAAGAGAATTCTGGCCCGAGCAACGCCGTTCGCGGGTAGAGCGCGAAAAATGCGAGTCAAAATGTTCGTTCGCGTGAAGTCAAATCGCCCGGCCCGGAAATCGGCACAATCGCTATATTCGGAAGATAATTCTCGACTCGACGCTCAATTCCTGATACCGTGTCCTGTGCGGCCAGGCCCCCTTCTCGTTACCCTGGCAATGTGTCGCTCCGACAGGAGTTCCGTCCCATGTTCTCCAGATTGCGCCTCGAAGCGCTCGACTCGCGCGAATTACCCTCGTCGCCAAGTACGGTGACACCACCGAGTACTTACCAGTCGAGCTACTCGCTCAACCAAAACCCCGTCATCACTTCGTTCACCGCAACCGTCGGGGCGAACGGGATCACGACCTTTGCGGGCACCGTGACCGACGACCACAATCTGGAAGGCTGCGTCGTCACGATTGCGGGACCGGGTGTGAGTACGTATGCCTTGATCCTGGCGAATGGCTCCTTCAGCACGACGGCCACCGTGTATGGAACGGCCCAGATTACGGTCGGCGCGATCGCGACGGACGCGGACGGAGCGCACAGCGATACAGTGTCGACGACCTTCACTCCGCCGGCCGGGCCGGGGAACGGCGGCGGAGGCCAGGCACCGCCGGCCGCGAACCAAGGCCCAACCCTTCAGAACGTTCGGGTCGTCGCCGGAGCTGGTGGAGCGTTGGCCCTAACGGGTCATGGCGTCGACAACAAGAGCCTCGAAGGGTGTGTTGTCACGATCATCGGACCCGGCGTGAACACCTTCACGCTCGTCGATGCGAACGGCGACTTCGCCACGACCTTCACGCGACCCAGCCGATTCGGGTTCACGATCAAAGTGCAACTGACCGACTCGGACGGGAACAAGAGCCAGGAAGTCGAAGTGGCGATTCCGCCGCTGTGATTGGAATGGTCGACTGGACGAAGGGCGGCCGAAACTCCTCGGGGTTTCGGCCGCCCATCGCGGTTCACGCCGCCCCTTCGCCACCGACCGATTCACGACGATTCAGTGCCCCCACGGCGCCGCGGATGAAGTCGCGATTCAACTGGGCGATGAACTGCACGCCGATGTCCTTCGGGCACGCCGCCTCGCATTCGTACTGATTCGTGCAGTGGCCAAACCCTTCGCGATCCTGTTGCGAGACCATCGCCAGGGCCCGTTCGCGGCGCTCGGCCTGGCCTTGCGGCAGGCTCCCGAGATGCGATACCTTGGCGGCGACGAACAACATGGCCGACGCGTTCTTGCACGCGGCCACGCAGGCCCCGCACCCGATGCACGCGGCCGCGTCCATCGCCCGCTCTTGACTCTCTTTCGGGACCGGGATCGCATTCCCATCCGGCGTCCCGCCCGCGTTCACCGAAACGAACCCGCCCGCCTGAATGATCCGGTCGAACGCCGAGCGATCCGTGACGAGATCGCGAATGACCGGGAACGCCTTCGCCCGCCAAGGTTCGACGTAGATGTGTTCGCCGTCCGAGAACTTGCGGAGGTGAAGCTGGCAGGCCGTCGTCCCGCGTTCCGGACCGTGCGGCATGCCGTTGATCACGAGCGCGCACGAGCCACAAATTCCCTCGCGACAATCGTGGTCGAAGGCGATCGGTTCCTTGCCCTGATGGATCAACGATTCGTTGACCACGTCGAGCAATTCGAGGAACGACATGTCCGGCGAGGCGTCGTCGGCCGGGTAGATTTCCATCCGCCCCGTGTCGTGTCGATCCTTCTGCCGCCAGACGTGGAGGGTGAGCTTCATGCCTTTATGGTAGTTTGGCGAAGGCCCGGTGCCAAACGCGGGCTCTCGGGATCGACACTTCGGTCTCGCCGCACATTTCCAGCGGCGTCGTAACGCCACTTCGTTCGACGCCCGCAAATTGTGAAGAACGCGGAAAGTCCGACCCATTTGCGAACGACGACACGGCAATGCGGCGTCCGTTC
>JANLUE010000013.1:0-2263 GCA_031363325.1 Gemmataceae bacterium | reverse complement strand
GGCCTACCTCGATAGCCTCGGCTGGGTGCTGTTCAAAAAGAAGGACTACAAGGAAGCGAAGAAGTGGTTGCTCGACGCCACAAAGTTGAAGGAAGGCAAACACATCGAGATCTACGATCACCTGGCCGATGTGCACATGGCCCTCGGCGAAAAAGCGGAAGCGATCAAGGTATGGAAAGAGTCCCTGACGCTCGAGAATTTGACCAAGCGTGAAAAGGCCCGCAAGATCGTGATCGAAAAGAAACTGGCGGACGCCGAGAAGAAGTGACGTTCGCAATCGGCCTTCCGAGGTCGCACTATTCGATGCGGCCTCGACCCAATCGAAGTTGAACGAAATGAATTCGCAATCGCGACGCCAATTCTTCGCTCGCTCCGCCGTGGGCGCGGCCGCGTTATCGACGCTCCTGCGTTCCGACCTGACGGCCGCCCAGCGCCAGCCGCACTTCGCCCCGAAGGCCAAGCGGGTCATTTTTCTGTTCCAGTCGGGCGGGCCATCGCACCTCGAGTTGTTCGACCACAAGCCCGAACTCGCCAAGCGACATGGGGCCGAGTTGCCGGACTCGATTCGCAAAGGTCAACGGCTCACGGGCATGACGTCGGGTCAGAAGAGCTTCCCCGTGATCGCCCCGAAGTTCAAGTTCTCGAAGCACGGTTCGGCCGGGGGTTGGTTCAGCGAACTGTTGCCGCACACCGCGAAGATGGCCGACGATTTGTGCGTGATTCGCTCGATGAACACCGATGCGATCAACCACGATCCGGCCATCACGTTCATGCAGACCGGCTCGCAGCAGCCGGGTCGGCCATCGTTCGGTTCGTGGCTCAGTTATGGGCTCGGCAGCCCGGCCGAGAACTTGCCGGCGTTCGTGGTCATGATCTCGCATGGGTCCGGGGCCGACGCGAACCAGGGGCTGCTCGATCGTCTGTGGGGCAGCGGCTTTCTGCCGTCGAGTCACCAGGGGGTCAAGTTTCGCACCGGCAAAGAACCCGTCCTCTATTTGTCCGACCCGCCGGGCATCGACCGCGACTTGCGACGCAAGATGCTCGATGGGCTCGGCGAATTGAATCGTCTTCAACATGCGAAGGACGGCGACCCGGAGATTCAGACCCGCATCGAACAGTATGAGATGGCCTTTCGAATGCAGGCCAGCGTGCCGGAACTCACGGACCTCTCGAAGGAGTCGACCAAGACGCTCGAAGCCTATGGGCCGGACGTTCACAAGCCCGGTTCGTTCGCGGCAAACTGTTTGCTCGCGCGTCGATTGGCCGAACGCGGCGTGCGCTTCATTCAACTGTATCATCGCGGTTGGGATCAACACGGCGCGCTCCCGGCTAACATCCCCAAGCAGTGCAAAGACATCGATCAGCCCCAGGCAGCGCTCGTGCAAGATTTGAAGCAACGCGGCCTGCTCGACGACACGCTCGTGATCTGGGGCGGCGAGTTCGGTCGAACGGTGTACGGGCAGGGTGGATTGCAAGACAACTACGGCCGAGACCATCATGGCCGATGTTTCACGATGTGGCTCGCGGGCGGCGGCACGCGCCGGGCGACGCTCCACGGCGAGACCGACGAGTACGGCTACAACATCACGAAAGACCCCGTCAGCGTTCACGATCTGCATGCGACGCTGTTGCATTGCCTGGGCATCGACCATCTCCGCCTAACGTTCCCGTTCCAGGGCCGCGACTTCCGGCTTACGGACGTTCACGGCGAGGTGGTGAAGGCCCTGTTGGCGTGAGTCATTCGGGGCATCGCCAACGCGTCAATGGTTAGGCCATCAACTCTTCCCAAGAATCGGCGGTCATCATCCGCTGGAGCAACATTTGGAGCCGATCGTGGTCCGCGATCCGTTCGACCCTGGAGACGACCTTGCGATTCGGGCGGCCAAGTCTAATCTCGCCAAGTTTCAGCAACGCTTGGCGAGCACTTTTCAGCATCCCGGTGTCCACGATCGCTTGATATGTCACGGACTCTTCCATTTTCATTACCGCCCGCTCAAGTACGCCTGCCTTCACTCGGCGAGGAGTTCGGTCCAAGTTTTCGCTCCGAGAATCCGAATCGCCAGGTGGTCGAGGCGTCGCAAATCGGTGATCCGCCCGATGCGAGCCAATGTCAGTCGATTGGGCGATCCGAACTTCGCGCGACCGAGTTCGGCGACCGTCCGACGAGCTTGTTCGATTCGACCCTCATCTTTGATCAACTGATAGGAGACGGACTCTTCCATTTTCGGCTCTTCGTGGAATAGTGTGGGTGAATTTCACCGTT
>JANLUE010001530.1:0-3518 GCA_031363325.1 Gemmataceae bacterium | reverse complement strand
GAACGGAGCATTATAGAAGAGAGGCCCGAAAACACCATGAATCCGGGCCAGTCGGATTCAAAAGACCTTGCCGAGCGGCGAAACTTTGTCGATCGGGAGAAGTTTTCCGAGCGTCAGCGACCCGAGACGCATGTTCCAGGGTCGAGCCGGGGAGCCTAATTCATTCGGGCCACCTTCGGCGGCCCGTTGCGCAGTTCGATCAGTTTCTGAATCGCCAGATAGAAGACCGGCACGAAGATCACCGCGAGAAATGTCGAGGTGATCATGCCGCCGAATACGGCCGATCCCAGCGCTCGGCGGCTGGCCGCCCCGGCCCCAGTTGCGAAGACGAGCGGCACAACGCCCAGGATGAACGCGAAACTCGTCATCACGATCGGCCGAAAGCGCATGCGGGCCGCTTCGATCGCCGCCTCGCGAACCGAGCGTCCCGCGAGCCGCAATTCCCGCGCGAACTCGACGATCAGGATCGCGTTCTTGCTCGCGAGCGCGATGATTAAGACGACGCCGATCTGCGTGTAGACGTTGTTGTCCGAGCCGCGAATGTTCACGGCCGCGACCACACCAAGCAACCCAAGTGGGACGACCAGGATCACCGCGAATGGAAGTAGCCAACTCTCGTACAGGGCGGCGAGGACGAAGTAGACGAACATCACGGCCAGGCCGAACACGAGCATCGCCTCGCCGCTCACACGTTTTTCCTGAAGGGCGATCGCCGTCCACTCGAAGCCCATCGATGGCGGCAGTTCGCGGTTCGCGATCTCCTCCATGACCCGAATCGAATCGCCGGAACTGACGCCGGGGGCCGCCCCGCCGTTGATGGCCGCGCTCGGATACAGGTTGTAGCGAATCACCGAGAGTGGGCCGATCTTCGTGTCCGCGGACAGTAGCGTGCCGAGCGGCACGTGGCCGCCGGAGCGGTTCTTCACTTCGAGTCGGCGGATCAAGCTGGGGTCGCTGCGGAACCGGGCGTCGGCCTGGACTCGCACCTGATACGTTCGATCGAATTTGTTGAAGTCGTTGACGTAGACCGCCCCAAGGTTCGCTTGCAGAGCGGCGAAGACGTCACTCAGCAACACGCCCATCTGCTCGGCCTTGGTGCGATCGATGTTCAAGTAAACCTGCGGCACGCCGGCTCGAAAGGTGCTTGTGATCTGCGGCGAAATCTCGGGACGTTGTTTGGCCGCGTCCATGATCGCCTGGGCGCGTTCCTGAAGGGCCGCGAGGCCGACGCCTTCCTTGTCCTCGATCTGCATCTGGAACCCGCCCGCGAAACCGAGCCCCTGGATCGACGGCGGGACGATCACAATCACAAACGCGTCTTGAAGTTGAGCAAACTCGATTTGCAACTGTTTGACGAGTTCGTCTTGCTGTTGCTGCGGCGACGTTCGTTTCGACCAATCGGTCCAGGCGGCGAACGCGGTCGCCCCGTTTGGCGAATTGGTACCATCGAGCAGCGACAGCCCGCCGAGTACGAACCAGTTCTCGACCGCCCCCTCGTCCTTGAAGCGGCGGAACACCTTGTTCATTCGCTCGGTCACGTCCCGAGTGCGGTCGAGCGACGCGGCGTCCGGCAGTTGGACCGCGATTAGAACGTAGCCCTGGTCTTCGTTCGGCAGAAACCCCGTCGGCGTGCGCTGATACCACCAGAACGTGACCGTTCCGAGCCCGGCGAACACGAGCAGAGCCAGCCACCAGACCTTGAGCAATTGCCGAACGCTCCAGACGTAGACGCGTTCGACCGGCCGATAGACGGAGTCGAAAACCTTGGTGAATACATTGCGGCCGTGCGGGCGGAGCCACAGGGCGCACTGGGCTGGCTTCAGTGTTAGGGCGTTGATCGCGCTGATGAACGCCGTGGCCGCGATTGTCAACGCGAACTGACGGAACAGTTGCCCGGTGATGCCACCGAGAAACGCGGTTGGCAGGAACACGGCCATCAAGACGAGCGTGATTGAAATGACCGGCCCGGTCACCTCGGACATCGCCTGAATAGTCGCCTCGCGCGGGCCAAGCCCGCGTTCGATGTGATGACTCGCGTTTTCCACGATTACGATCGCATCATCGACCACGATCCCAATCGCCAACACGAGCCCGAAGAGTGTGAGTAGGTTGATCGAGAAGCCGAAGATCGGCATGAACGCGAACGCACCGATTAGTGTGATCGGAACGGTAGTTGCCGGCACCAGAAGCGCCCGCCAACTTTGCAGAAAAACCAAAATCACAATCAACACGAGCGCCCCGGCCTCGGCCAGGGTCTCGTACACGCTGGAAATGGCCGCGTCGACGAATTTGGTCGTGTCGAACGGAATGTTGTACTCGACGCCTGGCGGCAACGAGGGCTTGATCCGCTCCATCGTTTCGCGAACGTTCTTCGCGACCTCGAGCCCGTTCGAGTTCGGCAACTGAAAGATCAGCACGTTCGCCGAATCGAAGCCGCTGCGGGAATTGAACGAGTCGTACGTCTGAGCACCGAGTTCGACCCGCGCGATGTCGCGGAGGTAGACGATCTGACCGTTGTCGCCGGACTTGACGATGATGTTCTCGAACTCGGCCGGGTCCGTCAATCGACCGAGCGTCGTGACGGTCATCTGAAACGCCTGCCCGGCCGGGTTCGGCGGCTGGCCGATCTGCCCGGGTGCGACTTGGACATTCTGCCGTGACAGGGCGGCAACCACTTCCTTGGTCGTCAGTTGCCGGGCGGCGAGTTTGTCCGAATCGAGCCACACGCGCATGGCGTACGAGCCGACGCCACGCACGAGAACTTCGCCCACGCCGTTCACGCGACTCAGGTCGTCGCGAAGGCGCAGCACCGCGTAGTTCGATAGGAACAGACCGTCGTAGGGGCCGGGCAAGTTGGCCACGGTGCCCACGTCCGAGATTCGGCCCCCGTTCGGCAAGCGAACGTCGCGCACCTTCTCCGCACCGGCGGGCCCGTCCGAAGCGAACTCGGCCGCGACCGTTAGGCGGAACGCATTCGGGCCGGCATTCTCCTTCGGTTCGGCACTCACGCCAGCCTGGGCCAGCGCCGAAGTCACCTCGGATTTGTTGGTTTTCAGGTCGGCGAGCGCGGCCGAGTCGAGCTGGAGGTCGAATCGGTCAACCGGGGGAGGCGATGTTAGGGAAATCGCCAGAATGATGCTCGACGATTGCTTGCGAACAGTCACCCCCTGACGGCGCACTTCCTCCGGCAATTGCGGCTCGGCGACGGCCACGCGGTTCTGCACGAGCACCTGGGCCACGTCGAGGTTGGTGCCGATCTCGAACGTCACCGTGAGCGAATAGCTGCCGTCCGCCGAACTCGTCGAGGACATGTAGAGCATGTTCTCGACGCCGTTCACTTGCTGCTCGATCGGAGCGGCGACCGTGTCCGCGACAACCTTGGCGTTCGCCCCAGGGTACGATGTGCTCACCACCACGGTCGGCGGCGTGATCGCCGGGTAACGCTCGACCGGCAGGCGATAAAGCGCGACCAGCCCGAACATGAGCGTGCAAATCGCGATCACGTTCGCGAAGATCGG
>JANLUE010001492.1:0-4418 GCA_031363325.1 Gemmataceae bacterium | reverse complement strand
TGGGGATTGCCCTGTTCCCGAGTCGCACCATACAGCCGATTTGCGCGGCGCGTCGAACGCGATTGGACCGACGATCGCCGCGCACTCGGTTGCGCTGGGAGTCTGACAATGAGCGCGACGACGAGCGATGATCGTACCTTTGAATCGAGTCGGCCGGAGCCACTGACCGAGGAGCAGATCCTGGCCTGGGCCGACGCCTATCGGGCGGTTACTGGCCGCTGGCCGACGCAACATGCTGCGCCGCTCAGCATTCCCTGCGGCCCGACCGCCAGGTGGGCCGCGCTCGACCTGGCTCTCCGGCGCGGCTATCGTGGCCTTCACGGTGGCTTCGGAGATTGCAGTGGCGTGGGCACGGGCAGGCTCCCGAGTTGCGCAAAGTGATGCGAAAGTCTTACGGCGCTGAAGGGAGTCGGCGCTGTCCAGAGTTGTCAAGATGCGACCCCGAATGACAAACGCCGAGGTTTCGTTGCGGGGCAATTCGGCGCGGGTAACATACTCTGGACGGCTTCGAGACGAGGTACTTCGATGGGATGGGAACGGGGAAAGTACTACACGCGTTCTCGAAAAGTGAATGGCCGGGTCATTCGCGAGTACGTTGGAAGCGGCCTGATCGCCAACCTGGCGGCGCAATTGGACGACGTTGATCGTGAGAAACGAAAACTGGAACGTGCGGCCGAACACTTGAGCCGAACCGAGTTTGACGAAATCGACGAACACCTTGGCGAGTTGGATCGACAGTGTGATTTGTTGGCCGAGGCGGCCTTGATTGCAACCGGCCATCGGCAGCACCATCGGGGCGAATGGAGGAAGCAACGTGCCGACAAAAAGAAGCTCGGTGAATCGAGTTCGCGAGTCCCGGATGCTCAGGACTTGATTCAACGGGCCGAATCGGGCGATGAGTCCGTGCTGCCAGCGATTCGGAAAATCTTCGATGAGCATTCGACTCTCGTCGAACAGATTGCCAACCTGGCGGCCCAGGTCGAAGCCACATTGATTTCAAACCTGGGAGGCAAGAACCTGGCTTATAAGGAAGCGACGTCGAGGCGTTTGGCCGGTCGCTCAGCAAGGAAGAAGCCGAATGGGTAAACGGCATCGGTGACGACCTACACTCGAAGCTTTCCGTTGCCGGACTCCTGCCCGAACGGGTGAAAGTCGAAGCGTCCACGCTCGGGGCGCTCGTCAATCATGTTGCCGACCTACGGGCCGCCGCGAAGCCGCGCACCGTGACCAATCTGAAACAAGCCGGCGCGAAGTTGACGGGGCATTTCGGGGAGAATCGACCGCTCGACGGCATCACGCCGGGGGACGTGGATTCCTTCGTAGCTGAGCTACGCAAGGTGTACGCGCCAGCTTACGTTTCCCGGCTGGTGAAGTACGGGAAACAGTTCTTTCACGCCGCCCGCCGGGCCGGGCTGGTTGAACGAAGTCCGTTCGACGGAGTGAAAGCAGGAACGATGGCCAACCCGCAACGGCTGTACTTCCTGACCCACGAAGATACGCAAAGGATTCTCGCCGCCTGCCCGAATGCCGAATGGCGCGTCATCATGGCCCTGGCCCGCTACGGTGGGTTGCGATGCCCGTCCGAAGTTCTGTCCCTGACCTGGGGCGATGTCGATTGGGAACGCGGCCGGTTTCTCGTCAAGGCCCCAAAGACCGCCCACCATGCGGACGGGGGCCGACGCTGGGTTCCTTTGTTCCCGGAACTCTTGCCGCACCTGGAAGCCGCCTTCGAGATGGCCGAACCGGGAACCGTGTACGTCGTTCAACGATCCCGTTGCCATGAGACGAACCTGCGGACCGGACTCGAACGGATCATCTACCGCGCCGGGTTGCTCCCCTGGCCGAAACCGTTCCAGAACATGCGGGCCAGTCGGGAAACGGAACTGGCGGGCCAATTCCCGTTGCATGTGGTCACGTCGTGGATCGGGAACACGGCGCGGGTTGCCGCCGCCCACTATCTGCAAATCACGGAAGCCGACTTCGATCGTGCGGCCGGCCGACGACGCGCCGACGACGCGCAAAACGACGCAGACAGGAACTGGACCGAATCGACTCGGGATGACCGATGGCGCGAAAGTGCCTGAAAATGCGGGGATTGTTCATCCTCTGACATTGGAAGGCACATCAAGACATGAACCAACGATACGCCCGACAGGAGTCGAACAACCCGCCAATTCCTGCGGAGAAACCGCATCTTGGCCCCGAAGGCGCTGCGAAATCCGGTGCCGCTTACAACAATTCCGCTTCGTCGGCCCTTTCCTTGTTGCTGAAACTGACGGCCGGCTTGTCCGGTAGGGAGCGCGCCGCCCTGGCACGAATGCTCGGGCAGGGCGAAGGGGGATAGCTTTCGCGGCGATCCCTCCAACAGCCGATCGAGTCGCCGCGCGGGGAAATGAGTGCCGACCGGGCGCGCTAGTCGTGGTAGTGGATGTGTTTGTGAACTTGCGGCGCGGTGTTCCAGCACGCCCATACCATCGCGATCGCCCAGCCGAGGAACGCAACGCCCACCAGGAAATTGAGCATGAACAAGGCGAGTAGGTTTGTGTGGCCTCGAATCGCGGCGATGATTGTCGGTAGGAAGTAGATCGGGATGCAGATTAAGATCGTCACGGCGATCGCGACGTTGTAGGCGATCACTCGGGCCTCGGCCTCAGCGTCCGGCTGCCATTCTCGTTGCGCGACATCATCGCGGCGTCGAGCCGGTGGCGGTTCTTCGTCGCGTGGCGGTGCCTGAGGCTTCACTTCATCACTGGGCTTGGCCAGCGGTTTGGCATTCGCGGTCTTTTCATCGCCGCGTTTGGCGACGGGTGTATCGAGTTCCTTGCGAACTCAGTTGTTCTTGACTCGGATGGCAGAATTGTCGTTTCTGGTCGTGGTTCAGTTGCAGCAATCGCGCGGCTGACGGCGGATGGCCATCCTGATTTAACGTTCGGTACGAACGGCCGATGGAATCTCGGGCCGCCAAATGGTGGAAGTACGTTTTATTCGACCGCGATCGATGCGAAGGCAGGCTTGTGAGTGTCGGAGATTCTGGCGGGCCGACAGAATATCTGGTTCTCACGCGAATCAATCCTGACGGAACTCCTGATTCCACGTTTGGAGCTGGCGGTTTAACACAGACTCTAATCCGAAATCTCAACACTCGCGGCCAAGGACTCACCCTTGACTCAGAGGGCCGCGTTGTGGTCGGCGGTTCGGCTGGCGTTAATTCGTTCGTCGCTCGCTTTATCGCCAACGTGCCGCCCGCACTTTCAGTCGATACGAACTCCGTTGTTTACGTCGAGAACGCGCCGCCGCTCCTGGTCGCCCCCGGTCTGACCGTCTCGGACGACAACAACCTGGAAATGGCCGGGGCCGAGGTGGATCGGCGGGTACGTGCGGGGCCAGGACGTACTTCGCTCGGCCGTCCAGCTCGGCCTGACCGCCACATTCGACGGCGATCTTGGCGTCCTTAAATTCGCCGGCGCGGCCTCACCGGCGGCCTATCAATCGGCGCTCCGATCGGTGACCTACGAGAACACGAGCGACGGGCCGTCGGAGTTGACGCGGACGCTGACGTTCGTTGTTGACGACGGCGAGCAGGGGGCGAATCTCGGCACCGCGAGCCGGTCTGTCGTCGTCCTCGGCGTGACCGATGCGCCCACCCAAACCGACGATGGGCCGTTGGCCCCGATCGCGCAAGATACCCCGAGCCCGCCGGGCCAACGCCTTTCGACCGTACTCCGGGGCCTGATCCGCGATCCCGATCCGAACGACTTCCTTGCCGGCGTCGCCGTCGTGGGCAACTCGGCAAACTCCGCGACCGAAGGGGCGTGGCAATACTCGACCGACAACGGCGGGACGTGGCTCCCGATCGGCGCGGTTGCCGATGGGCCGACCGCGCTCGCACTGGCGGCCGACACGCGACTCCGCTTCGTGCCGGTCGTCAGTTACGCGGGCCAGCCGACGCCGCTCGGCGTCCGGGTCATTGACTCGACCTACGTCGGCGGTTTTACCGTCGGGGCGGTCCGGGTCGCGATCGATCCGACGCCCGGCGGCGGGACGACGCCATTTTCAATGGACGCGGGCCGCATCGTCACCACGGTTTTTCCGGCCGGTAGCGGCGGGAACTCGCCGCCAGCGTTGTCCGGTGTTCCCGTCTCGGCCAACATCGACGAAGGGCAGTCGCTCAGCTTCACGGCCTCCGCGACCGACACGGCCGACACGGACCTGGGTCAGGCCCTCGCCTTTTCGCTCGTGGGCGCGCCGGCCGGCGCGTCCATCGACCCGGATGCCGGCGAATTCTCCTGGACGCCGACCGAGGCCCAACGGCCGGATACCTATGTCTTTCAAGTCGCGGTGACCGACGGATTGGCGACCACGGCGAAGACGATCACGGTCGTCGTCCGGGAACTGAATTCGGCTCCCGTCCTCGCCGG
>JANLUE010001460.1:0-7644 GCA_031363325.1 Gemmataceae bacterium | reverse complement strand
GATCATCGATGCCTATGAGCATCGCACACTGCTCAACTTCGAAACCTACTTCAACACCAGCGTGTGGTTTGCCTGCGCCGATGTCTGTTCGATTGTCACTACGAGCTTCGATCCGTCCGGCACATCGACTCCCGAGGCGAGCACTAGGGACAGCGAGTGTCGTTGCCCGGTGCTTCCACCAATGGCCCAGCCGCTTGGCTTCTTCGCCTCGGGGTTCAGCACGGCCGCCGCCTCGAAGCCGGCCTGCTCGAAGTCGGCGAAGGCCGACGCGAACGCGATCGCCCGCGAACCATTCGTTTCGTGCGTGGCCGATGGCTTCGGGACCGACTTGCCCTCCGTGGACCACACAACTTCGCGTTGGTCGTTGAGCAACTCGAGGCGATAGCCGGCGAGCCGATCCTCGACGCCGCCGGTGCGATTCCAGACGACGATTCGGTCGATCGCACTGGCCGACTTCAAATCGACCTCCCACCAGGGGTCTTTGCTGATGGCCGTATGCGTGACGGACATCTTGGCGAAGTCGCCGTCCGTTTTGCCGTCGATGGCGAACTTGGCCTGGCCGTCGTAGTCCGTGCTGCTCTGCTTCGCTTCGCCCTTGAGCGCGACGTTCATTTGGCCCGCGAAAACTTGGACCTCGGCGAGCGACAGGATGCGGTTCGGGCCCGCCAACGAGACGCGGACGAATCGGCCGGTCGGGCGGGCGGCGGTCGGCGGGACGAGTTGGGCCGTCACGCGCGAGACGACGAAGTTGCCCCCGGCGTGCCCCGGCCCCATGCCAGGCAACTTCGGGTCGGGCAACGCTTCGAGTTGGAAGGCGGTCAGGCGCTTGAGCGCGAGTGGAACCTCGATCGAGTAGGTCGCCTTCGCGGCCGGCTTCTCGGCGAAGATTGTTCCATCGTCGCGAACGACCAGGTCGGCCACGCCCTTCGGAACGGACGGTTTCGGCCTCGCCCAGTTCGGGTTCAGCGTGAGCTTGACTTCCCAGGCTTTCCGGCCGGCGTCGAGCGCGGGATTCGCTTTCTTGAACTTCGCCTCCAGGGCGGCGACTTCCGCTTCGATCCCGGTCCGTTGCTTCTTCTGACTCTCGCTGAAGAACGAGTAGACCGGCGTTTCGTCGGCTCGGTCGGCGTCGGCCGTGTTGTTCAAGATCGCGAACAGCGCGAAGAATTCCTTCTGGCTGATCGGGTCGTACTTGTGCGTGTGGCACTGGGCGCACGCGATCGACGTGCCCATCCAGGTCGTGAGCGTCGTGTTGACGCGATCGACGACCGCCACGTTGCGAAACTCCTCGTCGCTCGTGCCGCCTTCGTTGTTCGTCAACGTGTTGCGATTGAAAGCGGTCGCGACGATTTGCTCTTCGGTTGGGTTCGGCAACAAGTCGCCGGCCAGTTGCTCGATCGTGAACTGGTCGAACGGCTTGTTGGCGTTCAAGCTCTTGATGACGTAATCGCGGAACGCCCAGATGGTTCGGAGCGGGTCGTCGGCGTACCCGGCCGAGTCGGCGTAGCGGGCGAGGTCGAGCCAGTTGCGAGCCCAATGCTCGCCGAAGCGGTCCTTACGCAACAACACATCGACATATTTGTCGAACGCGCCGGGAGACGGGTCTTTAACGAACGCCTCCACTTCGGCGGCCGTTGGCGGCAGGCCGGTCAGGTCGAGGGCGGCTCGGCGGGCGAGGGCATACCGATCGGCCTCGGGCAACGGGGTCAGGCCTTCCTTCGCCAATTTCGCCGCGAGGAAGCGATCGACGGGGCTCGTCCAGCCGGGCACCGTGACGGCCGGCGGTTCGACGCGCACGGGCTTGGCGTACGCCCAGTGCTTGGCGTACGGCGCCCCTTCCTTGATCCAGCGCGTGAGCGTGTCGATCTCCGCCGCCGACACGGTCTTGCCCGTCTTGGCGGGGGGCATCTTGTGCGAGGCCTTCGTGGCGGTCAGCCGCTTCAGAAGCTCGCTCGCCTCGGGCTTGCCGGGCGAGACTGCTTTGCGGCCCTCGATGTCGGCGAGCGCCCCTTCGCGAAGGTCGAGGCGCAGGTCAGCCTTGCGTTCCTTCTCGTCCGGCCCGTGGCACGCGAAGCAATTGTTCGACAGAATCGGTCGAACGTCGCGATTGAAATCGACCGGCGCGCCAAACGCAGCGGAGCCGATGAACGCGAGGGGCAGCGAAAGAAACCAGCGTCGCATGCGCGAACCCCGGTGCGAGAAGGAGCGGTCGGCGGGAAGTGACATTGTACAGTCGGTTCGCCGCCAATGGGAGGGGTTCGCCGGCGAGGCAGCGCGAGTTTCGTCGACCGTCGGAACTTAAATTTCGGTTCCAAGACGGATTGAAACCCGCAGTTACGGGCGGTGCCCGCGAACGAAAGTTGAAGACGTTGCCGGTCCGCCTCGTTACGCTTCGGCCTCGACGAGCTACGCCCGTGCGTGACGGGCTGCGCCGGCCGCGCCGACCAAGTCGTATCGAACGACGTATGTCAGTTTGTTGATTTAAGCCGACGCGAGAGGCGCGACACCCGGCGCCGCCGATGGAAAGCAAGAACGGTCTTCGAAGTTTCCGGAAACGCCGCGCGCGGCCGGCCGCGCGTCTTGAGGACGTGCGCCCGGCCGCTCGCGGTGGACCGTTGAGTTGGAAGTTAGCCAACCTTCGGCGGGGCCGTCTTCGGCGGGACCGCCGGAGGAGCCGTTTCCTTCGACGGCGGAGTCGTCGGAACTGGATGGCTCGGCGGGATCACGACTTCGCCACAGCCGGTGGCCGGAGCGCTGTAGACCACGCCGCCGTGGCAGCCCCCGCCACCATGGCACGAGTTGCTCTTGTGGCAAAGGTTGCTGAAGCAGGAGCGAAGCTTGCCACCGAACATGCAGTGACCGCCGCCCGAGCAGCTATTGCCCTGGCAGCCCGACGAGTGCTGAACGACCACGGTCGCGTGCGAACCTTGGCACCCGCCGTGACATCCCTTGTGCCAGCCGAAGCTCGGAGCTTCCGGAGCTCCGGCCATCGACACGATCAAAACCATGCTGTACATCGCGTGACCCTCTTTTCGGTCGTTCGCTCGTCGGCTGGTGGCACGCCTCAAGGACGGCCCCGCGTCGGGACCACCCGCCCACACTGTTCCCAGGCCTTTCGATGCGAACGTCCGGATGCCGAATCGAGTGTGACTCTCCCGGGTGGGTAAACTAAGTCCTTTGAGGCGTGTGAGTAGAATGGTAAAGCTGGATGGGCCTCACGTCAACCGATTCGACCCCAGGACGTCTCGGTTTGGAGTCGATCCAACCCGCGCATCCCGACCCAATTCGCGCGTCACTTGAATGGAACTGCCGGGCGATCGATTACTTTTTCACCAACTTGGGTCCGATAACTCCGTTGTTTAGGGCGAGGGCACTTGCCCGAGGGCGAAGCAGGGTCCGCATTCGCCGGCCAACGGTTTTTTGTCCAACCCGGACCGGTCGGGTGGCCGATCCAAGACGAACGACTTCACCAGCCGACCCCGCGCGCCGGAGGCCGCCATGAACCCGCATCTACCACCGGAACTCCACGAACCCCCCGTCAGCACGAATCGGGTCATGACGATCGGCTTGATTGGCTTCAGTGCGGCCGTACTATCGCTTGGCCTGGGCCTGATGACCGGCGCACCGTTGCAACCCGGCCTCGAACACTCGCTCGACGGGATTCGAGCCCTGATCGCGGTGGCCGGGTTGATCGTCGCTGGGTCCGCCGCCTCACTTCGACCGGGCTGGTTTGGCGGCTGGCTTTGCGTGGCGGGGACGGGGTTTGTCGGCTATGGGTTTGGCACGCCGCCGGTGGCCGGGACGGAATGGTATCTGCTCCCGGTGCGAAGTTGGGTCGCGGCCGTCCCGAATTCCTGGGACTCGGTGCAACTCTTCTTCGGCGTGGCTGGACTGTTCGGGTTGATCGCGGCCCTGGCCACGCGCGCCTCAAGGAAAGTGGTTTTGATCGGCGTGCTTGGTTGGGTTGGGTTCCACTTTCTTGGGATCATCTCGGCGATCACCTCGCCGCCGCCGAGCCCGTGGATCACGGATCAATACTGGCAACGGATCGGCCGGCCGTATTTGCACTTCGCGTACCTGAACAACGCCTATCAGTTCTATTCGCCGGACCCCGGGCCCGCGACCGAGATCTGGGCGTGCATCGAATACGCCGTGCCGCCGGACGCCGCGAAAAACGGCGAAGGCGAAGCGCCGCGCGATTGCGAATGGATCGCGCTGCCACGCCGCCCCCGCGACCTTCGCGACCCGCTCGGGTTGACGTTCTATCGGCGGCTGTCGCTCACGGAAAACATCTGTCAGTACATGCCGCCGGAATACGTGCCGAACCCATCGGAAATCGCCCTGGTCCAACGGCGCCGCAATACGAGTGGGGGCCACATTCCCCGCGCGCCGGTGCCCGAGTCCTGGCAATATCGAATTCCCAACGACCTCGTCACACGCCAAGTGTTGCCGGCTTACGCCCGTCATCTGGTCCACGCCTACGCGGACCCGAACAAGGCCGTGCTCGGCATCAAAATTTACCGAACGACGCACATTATCATCGACGCGGAACAATTCCACCAGTCGTACGACTCGGAATACGGCCAGATCGAGCCGATGAGCCCGTACTATCCGCCGACGTATCGGGCGTATTTTCAGGGCGATTTCGACAAGGACGGCAAGCTGAAGAGCTCGACCGACCCGCTGTTGTATTGGCAGCTTCCGTTCAAGCAGAAGTCGCGCTTGCCGGACGATCGGGCCGAGTACCTGAAGAACTTCGACAAGTACTTTGAAGACTACGTTTCGATTCACGCGGGCGCCAAGCGGCCCAAGGAGTAACGACCGTGACCGACACTCGGAACGGAAGCCTGGGGTCCGTCGGGCGGTTTTTCTTCAGCCCGACCGATCCGACGGCGCTCGGGTTCATCCGCCTGTTGACCGGGCTGATCGTCCTGTACACGCACGCGGCCTACGCGTTCGATTTGACCGCGTTCTTCGGGCCGGACGGCTGGTGGAACAAGGACTCGGCCAACCGCCAGCGCCGCGAAGCGCCGACGCTGATCCGTTCGCTCGGCTGGGAGCCGTTCGAGCCGAGCGTCCGCTTCGAGGACGTGGCGCATCGGCGGGCCGCGCAGTTCGAGTTTTTCCGCAATGTGCCTTACAGCCCGGCCGAACGCGCCCAGAAGCTGCGCTTCCTGAAGACCGTTTACTCGAAGCCGCACGACCAGGCCCAGGCCGGCATTCGGCTCGTCAACTCGGCCCTCCGTCTGACCGGCGACGAAGCCGAACAGAAGCGGTTGTCCAAGGCCCTCGACTCGAACCCGTTCGACGCGACGGACGCGCCAATCTCTTACTTCCCGGAGTTCGTCAAGTCGCAAACGCCGGCCGAGCGAAAGGCCTTTTGGGTTGAGGTTCAGGACTTCCTGACGCTGCTGCCGCAAGACGGCGACGCGGCCGAACTCGTGCTCACCTGGCTCGACGCCCTCGCCGACAACCAGTCGCCAATCTTCCGCAATGAAAAGGTCGTCGCGATTGGCCAGCGGGCGATGACCCGCGGCGAAGACCTGTACGAGTTCCTCATCGGCGAGAAGAAGGACATGGACGGGACGGACGTGAGCCTGCCGGCCGACAAGACTTCGCGCGAAGAGTTCATTCGCTACGCCGAGCTGTGGTCGCTCGACCCGCGTCAGGCCACGCACAAGGGCACGCCGGTCTTCTCGATGTGGCTTCACCTCACCGATACGACGACGATCTGGTGCGTCTACGTCGCGACCATGGTCGTGTTCGGACTGTTCACGATCGGCCTGTGGACACGCGTCACTTCGGTCCTGACGTGGGCGCTCACACTGTGCTATTTACATCGATCGGCCCTCACCGTGTTCGGCCAGGACACGATGCAGACGATCCTGTTGACCTACCTGATGATCGGGCCGTGCGGGGCGGCGTTCTCGGTGGATGCACTCCGCGCTCGGTATCGGGCGTCACGAAGTTTGATGGGCTCACCAGGTCGAAGCGTCCCCTGGGCCGAGGCAGTCTTAGCGGGCCCACGTCCCGACCCGCTGGCGAACTTCGCAGTGCGATTGCTCCAGATCCATTTCTGCTTCATCTACATGTCGTCGGGACTGTCGAAGCTGAAAGGGGCGACCTGGTGGAGCCACATCGCCGGCTGGATGACCATGGCCAACCCCGAGTTCGGCCTGATCCGCTATCCCGCTTACGAATGGGCTCTGCGACAACTCAACGACTCACGCCTCGGCATGGCGATCGTCTGCGCGGGCATCACGTTCTTCACGCTGGCCGTGGAACTCGGTTTCTCGTTCCTGGTCTGGACGCGCCTCCGACCGGTCGCGGTCATCGGGAGCATGTTGCTTCATACCGCGATCGCAATCATGATGGGGCTGCAAGTTTTCAGCCTCTACATGTACACGCTGCTGATGTGTTACTTCCCGTCGAAGCTGATCCGCGATCGGGTCGGCGTCACGCCCGGCAGCGGCCGCAAGTTCCACGTCCACTACGATCCCAACGACCCCGCGAGCGTCCGCAAAGCGGCGCTGATCCGGTCGTTCGACGTGGCGGGCCAGGGGACGTATGTGGGAGATGCACACGGAGCGGTGCGGATGGTGATCGCAAACGGCGAATCGCTTCCTGGGACTTCGCTTTTCACTTCGGCCATGGACACTCTGGCGTTGTTGCGGCCCGTGCGATTCTTCTTCGGGATACCCGGGGTCCGCGAAATCTCGACCATGCTGTTCGGAGTTTCGTTTCATACGAATCCAATCGGCGAACAGTGTCCAACTTGTGGGTCGGCGGATCATCGAACGGTATTGCCAAATTACTTGTTGACATCGACACATGATCGAGTCTGTCTTTCATGCCAGACTCGATACTCGCGCCCAACATCGATGGGTGCCGCCGCGGTGATGATCGCAGCCGGATTGATCCTCGCCGCAATCTGTGGATTCGCCGCGTATCTTCGACTGGGAGGCTTCGGATTCTGGCAGATTCCGGCGCTGGTGTTCGAGATCGCCTGTGGCTACGTCGGGCTCGTCGCGATCCTGAGAGGAGTCGCAGCAATTCTGCGACCAGGAAAGGTGTAGCGTGTCATGAAGACGGAGCGAAGTGAGTTGCCCGGTCCCGAAACTGGATGCAGATTGAAAACTAGAGTTTCAGGTGAATCAAATTCGCATCACAGAGTGGGCGGTAGGAGAGAGCGTGACAACGGTTTTACGCCGGAGGCGTTACAGCGATTAGCCGGGGGTTGAGCGCAGCGACACCCCCGGTCCGCGACGCCAGACCTGAACGACCCCGGTAGGGGTCGCAGCGTGTCGATGAATCGGAGAATCGCCACATGGCTTCCACATATTTGAGCCTGCATTATCACTTGGTGTTTGCGACGAAGAACCGCTTGGCCGTCATCTTGACGGAATGGCGGTCGCGCTTGCACGAGTATCTGGGTGGGACTGTTTCAGGCCTCGGTGGATTCTCGCAGGGTGTCGGCGGCGTGGCCGATCATGTCCACCTACTGGTGGGACTGAAATCGACTCATTGCCTGGCGGATTTTCTACGCGAGTTGAAGAAAGCGTCTTCGATCTGGGTGCACGAGCAAATCGGTCTGCGCGACTTTGCCTGGCACGAAGGCTATGCCGCGTTCACCGTCGGTGCCCC
>JANLUE010001458.1:0-3165 GCA_031363325.1 Gemmataceae bacterium | reverse complement strand
TCGAGGCGACCCTCGCCGAGCAAGTCGTCGATTCGCACCGCCGCGTAAAGCAAATTGTTCGGTTCGCGTTTGGTCAATTCCTCCAGGCACTTGCGGCAGTTGGTTCGATCGCCGACGACGCGAAACAGTTGCGCCAGTTGGAACCAATCGTTCGATGTGGCGGCTGGATCGCGAATCACGTCGCGCAACAGGCCGATCATGTCGCGGACGATCGCCCGGCGATCGTCGCCGCCTGCCGACTTGAGCACGACGCTCAAGGCGTTCACGCGGGCACGGGCGTCTTCGGGGTTTGCAGGCTTGTCGCCGTGTCTTAGCGTGGCGATCGCGTCGGCCTTCTTGTCCGACGACCCGAGCGCGGCTGTCAGGGCGGCGATGGTTTGCTTCGCCCAGTCGGCGTCTTCCTTGCGGGCGTCCTTGCTCGCGGCAATCGCGGCGAGGACCGGCAACGCGTCCTCGAGGCGCCCACGCGCTTCGCAAGCGGCGATGCAAGCCGTCGCGTAGGACCGCTGGTCGTCGGCCGTCTCGATCGGCGGGGCCCAGCTCGGCACGCGCATCCGCACGGCCGACCCACTCTCGGCGCACACCGCGAAGAACGCTTTCTTCTCAAGTGCTTTGGCCCCCTGGGTCATGACCTCGGCCACGTCCGTCTCGCCGATTCGCGAAGCGGCCACGAGCCGCGCCGACCAGGCGTCCGCGAAGGCCGGGGCCGCGTCGGTCGCCTGTCGGTACAGGCTCATGGCATCGCTGACCTTGCCGCGACTTTCAAGTTGCCGACCGGCCCACACGGCCAGGCGCGGTTCGCGCTTGAGCGACGCGGTCAACCAGGACAGGCACTTACCGAACGCTTCGCCATCAACCTGTGAAGTCGCCCCTTCGACGATCGCGTGAAACCGTTGCGACGTGATGCGTGGATCGGATTCAAGCCGGGCGAGCGTGCGTCGCGCCGGTTCGTCCTGGCCCGCGCGCAAATAGTACGCGAGCCGGGCTTCTTGCGGTTTCAGGGCGGTCACATCGAGCGCGACGGCCGTCTCGAGGTGCTTGGCGGCCACGTCCTTGTCGCCACGAAGTTCCGCCATTTTCGCCGCGAACAGTTGCGCTTCGACGAAGTCCGGCGTCGCGGCCAACGTGGCCCGAAGCAGTTCCTGCCACTCGGCCATTCGCTTGTCGTCGGCGGTCGCGGTCGCAACTTGATGTAGCCCGTCGAGGATCGCGACGATTCGATTTGGCTTGTCGAGCCGACGAATTTCAGCGCGCCAGCGCGTTTGGGCGACCGAGTCGTTGTCCTTCAGCGCCAGTGAATAGAGCGCTTTCCGCGAGCCAAGGTCCGACGCGTTGCGGCCGGCGAACTCCGCGAGCACGCGCTTCTGGCCCACCTCGTCGCGGATCATCGCGTAGAGATCAGCGAGCCCGCCGAGCAGACGATTCCGTTCCGCGTCGCCGAGCCCGGCGGGCATTTCCTCCATCCGGGCGATGCGTTGTTCGCGACCCGGTTGTGGATCGTCCGCCCAGATGCGGGCGCGGGCCAGTCGAACGTCGATCGATTCGCCCGTCGCGATCTGCCCCTCGGCCACCGCCCCGGCGGCGGCCAGTGTGCCCTGGCCGCGACTCAAGTGCGTTGCAAGTGCGGTCCAGAGACGTGGGTCGTCGGGGCGCTTCGACGTTTCCTCGCGAAGCAACTTCGCGGCCGCGGCAAAGTCCCCCCGACCGGCGAACGCGTCCGCAAGCAATACGATCGGTTCGACCGCCTGTGGATATTGCTGCCGGATCTTGCCGAGCAAGGCGACGATCGCCTGCCACTCGGCCGGCGCGGCATCGGACATCCTCGCAAACGCGAGCCGCAAGTTCAGGTACGTCGTGACGACACCGAGCCCGGCGTACGGCGAACGCGTCGCGGTTTGATATTCCTTGATCGCGTCCTCGATTCGACCGGCAGTCAGATACGCGTTCGCGAGCGCTACTCGGGCACCGAGATGGTTCGGGTCGATCGTCAACACGCGCTTGAGCGCTTCGACCTGGGCGTCGCGGTCGCCGCGTCGTTCGTTGCACCCGGCGATGAGCAAGTTCAATTGAGCCGCGAGCGCCGGCTGGCCGGTCGCTTCCGTCCGCAAGGCGTCGAGAACGGCAAAGGCCTCGGACCACTGGCCCTGCTTCATCAGCAATCGGCCGCGCAAGTAGTTCACGCGAGCCCCGGCATCCTTGCGGGCTTCGAGTTTCTGAATCGCGCCGGCGACTTTGTCGAGTTCGTTTTGTTCGATCCAGATGTCGGCCAGCGGCGTGAGCAGTTCGGGCGTGTCCGGCAAGGCGACGATGCCGCGCTCGAGCGTCGTGCGGGCGTCGGCCTGGTTGCCGCTCAGGAGTTCGAGCCACGAGAGCGCCCGGTAGCCCCGCGAGTCACGCGGGTAAAGTGCGACCGCGTCGCGTAGCGTTTCACGGGCCCGGCGCAGGTCCCCCTTCGTTTGCAGGAGTTCGGCGCTCATCACGAGTGCTTCGGCGTTGTCGGGGTCGAGTCGAAACACACGGTCGAGATCGCGGAGGGCCTCGTCCGTCTTTTCGTCGGCCTTCAGGTAGCGGGCCCGGATCAGGAAAGCGTCCGGCTGGCCCGGGTTGGCGGCCGTCATGCGATCGAGGACGGCCCGCGCTTCCTTCGGCTGGTTGAAGTGACGATTCAACAAGCGGGCGTAAAGCTCATGTGCCCGCACGTTGTCTGGTCCGTGTGTGATGGCCTGTTCGAACGTGACGCGGGCTTCGGCGGGCCGATTCTGCGCGACCTGACACTCGGCGATCTGGCCCAGCAGTTCGCCGTCGCGGGGGTATTCGCGCAACAGACGATCGGCGTGGATCAACGCATCGGCCGGGCGGCCGAGGCGAATGCACAGCGGCACGAGCTTCCGACCCACGTCATGCCGATTCGGCGCTTCACGCAAGACGCGCTCATAAAGAAAATGCGCGTTGGTCAGGTCTTTGAAGGTGACCGCCCGCTCGAGCATCAGGTCGGCGAGCTTGATGGCGGTGTCGTGATCGTCGGGCCGAAACTCCAAGTATTGCCGCATGTAGAAGATGGCCTTGTCCGTCTTTCCCTTGTCGGCCGCCGCGTTCGCTTGCCAGAGCAGCGCGTCAGGCACGCGGCCCGCCTGGACCCGATGCAGCGCGAACAGCCCCCCACCC
>JANLUE010001430.1:0-15752 GCA_031363325.1 Gemmataceae bacterium | reverse complement strand
AAAGGGATCGAAGCGCATTGATCGACGATTTGGCACTCGAGGTTTTGGGCTGGTAAATTCTTGATCGACCCCCGGGCCCACGCATGAACGACCGCCCCGATGCCCCGTCGCCACGAAATCGACCGCCGACTTTGCCCAGGCGGCGTCGGCGATTCCTGTCTCGTTTCAGCAATGCCTTGTTCGGTTGGGAGGTCATGCGGGCTGGTCGGCGGACCGGCACGCTTGCGATCGGCCGAGTCGCACTCGGCGGGCTGTTGCTCGGCGCCATGTGGGCACTCTACACGGCGAGCATGCCGGCTGAAGCGACGATCAGGGGCTCGGGCACCGACATTGGCAAGCGCCTCAATCAATTCGCCGAGTCGTTCGCCCTCACGTTTTTCTTCGTCCAGGCGACGGCCGTTCTCTTGCTCACGCCGGTCTTCGTGGCCGGGGCGATCTTCGAAGAACGCGAGACCCGCTCCGGCGAAATTCTGCTGACCACCGAGTTGACGCGTCGCGAAGTTTACGTCGGTAAGCTCGGCGCGCGGATGGTGCAAGTCTTGCTCGTGATCCTGGCCGGCATGCCGATCTTGTTTCTCACGCAACTCTGGGGCGGCGTGTCGCTGACCGTGATCTGCGTGAACTATGCGGCAACGGGGATCGCGGTTATCGGGGCCGGTGTCGTGACGGCAGCGGTCAGTGCCTATGCCGAGTCACTTCGCGCCGCCATCCTGCGCAGCTACTTCTTGCTGTTCCTGATCGACGGTGTGTTCGTACTGGCATCGCCGTATTTCGTGATCGGCCTGTCGGCCGTACACTGGATCGCCGGGGCAATCGTGCTCGGAGTCATTTACATTCCGTTACAGATTGTGATCGTTTGGGTCGGCTACTCGATTGGCCAGCGCTGGTTGCGCATGGCCATGTTGCGCCAAAAGACTCGGCTCGACGAGTCGTCGAATCGCTCGCCCCCGCCGCCGTTGCCGGGCCGCAAGCCGATCGTCCGGACGCGGCGAATCCCGGACGATGTCGACCCCTTGTTGTGGAAGGAATTGAACGCTGGCGGCCGCATCACGCTCCGCGACGTGCGGGCCGCCTTCACGACGCTCCCGGGATCGAGCACGTACGAAGACCGGGTCGAGGAAATGGGGTCGGCCCGTTGGTTCGTCGCCTCGCGTGAGCCGACCGCATTTGCATTGCGGACGGGCGCGTTCTTCTTCGTGCTGTTCTTCGCCGGCCTGACGATTGCGAACGTGATTTCCCCGGAAGGGCTGGTCCGCTACGTCGGCGGATTGGCCCTGTGTTGGATGATGTGCGCCGTTGGCCTGACGGCGGCTGGCGGCGTGGCCCGCGAACGACAGAAACAAACACTTATTGATTTGTTGATGCTTCCCGGCCCGCGCCGGGACCTGCTGTGGGCGAAGCTGATCGGCGCTCTCACGCGCGGCATTGGGCCGGGGCTGGCCCTGTTCGGGATCGTACTCGTTGGCGCGCTCGGGGCTGGCGTCTCGATTCTGGCAATCCCGCTCCTGATCGGGTCGGCCATCGCGTTTGCGATCTTCGCGGCCGGACTCGGCATCTGGCTCTCGGCTCGGTGCAAGAACCTGGTGACTGCCAACGGTGCCTGGATCGGCATCGCCGCGGCGGCCACAATTGGGACGTTCCTGCTCGCCCACGCGAACGCGGGCTTCGTGGCGGAACCTGGTCGGCCGCCACAATTCGACTACCCGACCTGGGGTCGAGTGGTGAACCCCCTGCTCGCCTGGGGTCGTTTGTGCTTCTGGTACGATTACCGCAACCAGCAATACGCGGTGGGCGAATCGGGGAGCGATTGGGAACTCACGGTCGAAGACGTTGCGCCGGCCCTCGGCTGCCCGGTTCTCTATGGACTGGTCGGCTTCATCCTGTGGTTCGCGGCCGTCCGTCGATTCGAGAAGGAAGGCCGGTCGTGAAGTCGCGTCCGCAACGGAAACCCGGCCGATTCAACGCCCTGCTCGGCTGGGAGTTATTGCGCGTCAGCCGTCGAACGGGTGCCCTGGCAATCAGCCGGTTCATTTTCGGCGCGTCGCTCCTCGGCGTCATGTGGCTCCTGTGGACGGCCGAGTTCGCCGCTTCGAAAGGGTTGAGAGGTGACGCGGCCGCCATCGCCAAGGAACTTGCCCGATTCGCCGAAGCGTTCGGCCTGACGTTCTTCGTCGTCCAACTCGCGATCGTGCTGTTGCTCACGCCCATCTTCGTGGCCGGCTCCGTGTTCGAAGAGCGCGACACCCGGTCCGGCGAGGTGTTACTGACGACCGACCTGACTCGCAAGGAAATCTTCTACGGCAAGTATCTGGCCCGCGTGGTTCAAGTGTTAATGGTCGTGATGGCCGGCGTCCCGGTGTTGGCCCTGACGATCCTGTGGGGCGGCGTCTCGATCGAATTCATCGTGACCGGATACGTCGTCACGATCGCCTGCGTGTTCTCGGCGGGCGCGATCGCGGTCTCGGTCGCCGGTGGCTCGGAGACGTTTCGCGAGGCGATCGTCAAGGCGTATGGCTACGTCATCGTGTTCGATGGCCTCGTTTTCCCGGCCTCGCCGTTCCTGGTGATTCGCTGGGCGAGTGGCGAGAACTTCGGCGGCGCCCTCTGTTTCGGCGTGTTGTTCTTGACGGTCCAGATCATCGTCACTTTGACATCGTTGGGCTATGGTCTGCGCTGGCTGCGCCTGGCGATGCTTCGCCAACGCAAGCGCATCACGGACGAATTGGCCGAGAAGATGGCGACCCGGCACCCGCCCGTCGCCGACGAGAACCCCCTCGTCTGGAAGGAAAAATACGTCAGCGGCCAAACGAAATACGTCAGCGACGCGATTCTCATGGCCTGTGCAATTGTCGGGACCATGATCGTGTTAGGCGTTCTGCTCACGCAGGCATTGCCGGGGGGCTGGTTGTTGCGAATCGTCGCCCCGATCGCATTGCTGGCGTCAGCCGTGCTGCTCGGCATCGGGACGGCGAGCGGCGTGGCCATCGAACGCCAAAAGAACACGCTCATCGATTTATTCATGCTCCCCGGCGGGCGGAACGAAGTCCTTCGTGCGAAAGCGTACGGCGCCATCTGGCGAGCCCGGTTCCCGATCTTGCTGCTGTTCGGCCTGTTGCCGTTCGGTTTCGTGAACGGTACGCCCCTCCTCGCGATCCCGCTCGTCGCGCTGGCCGCTCTAGCATTTCTCGCATTTTCGGCCGCGTTCGGCGCGTGGCTCTCGGTCCGCTGTCGATCGGCGTTGAGCGCCAACGCGACCTGGATCGGCACGATTGGCCTGGGCCTGATCGGCACCTATCTGTTGGTCGACGCGAGCGCCAATTGGGACCGCGCCGGCGGAGCGCCGGTGCGCCGACCACCGACCTGGGGGTCGGTCGTGAACCCGGCCCTCGCCTGGATCGACCTCGCCTGCGAGCCCGACGACCCGCAACCGGACTACGGCGGCTACCAGGTCCGCAAGTTCCAGTTGCTGCCCCCAAACAATTCACGCCTGCCCGGTGCGTTAGGCGGCGTGCTACTTTACGGATGTGGCGCAATTGTTCTTTGGCGATTGGCGCGGCGAAGGTTCGAGCGCGAGGGGCGTGAAGAATGAACGAAGCGATGTCGGTGCGCAAAAAGATCGCTTGTCCCAACACGATCGACGCTGGATAATTGCGGAGTACGAATTGAAAGAGGACTTCGAATGTCTGTGAGCGAACCGCGTTTGAGTCGAAGCGACCTTGCTCGATTGGGCGAGGAGGTCTACCGCCGAGAGATTGGGCCGATTCTCCGAACGGAGGACAACGGCAAGTTCGTCGCCATTGACGTGGAGTCGGGGAGTTTTGAAGTCGATGAAAATGAACATTCCGCCGTCTCCCGATTACACCTTCGAGTGCCGGGAGCACAAGTCTGGCTCATCCGGGCCGGCTATCCAACAGCCCACCGCTTGAGATTCAGCCGATGATCTACGGTTCTGTCACCTCCAATCACGAACCGATGATCAATACGCTATTCGTCAAGCCGCATCGCCTGCCACCCGGCCTCAAGAAGGTCCATCGCAATGTGATTGAACGGCGCGATTACCTGATGCACGACACGGCCATTCTGAAGCCATGCGATTGCACCAGCGCCGCAACCCAAAAGCTCCCACGGCCCTTGATCTTGCGTCGCGAGCCACTTGGCCAGCGCGTCCCACAATTCGCCGGATTGATCGCTCACGTCAATGGTGAAGGTCGGGATAAGTCGATCAGCCGCCATCAAGGCGATCATTTGGCGAACGATAGACCTCGACCAAATGGCATGCACCGACCAATTGACCCAAAAAAAGATGAGTGCGCGCGGCTGCGAAAGCGCGGCAGCCCATTCGGCAACATTGTGGATGGGTGTCACGTGTACCACGCGATGTGTTTGTTGGAGCAACGTCCAGCCACACGCTGCATCGGTCTCTGCCGTGGCCGTTCCAGCGTTACGAGGTCGTCGTCGGCCATGTCAGGCTCCTCGATTACTTCCACGGTACCGGTCGCTTGTCGAAGAACGCCGCTAGGCCGGCCCGGCACTCGTCGCCGAGCCGGGGGGCGGCGCTCGCCCGAGCGGCTTCTTCGACCGAGAGGGCCTGCTTTGAGAATCGATGCAACAGGGCTTTCGTCTCGGCGAGTGCGAGCGGGCCACCTTCAGAACAGGAGTGCGCCCAGGCTTCGGCGGTCGCCATCGGCGAATCGCTCACGGCGTTGATCAGGCCAACTCGATTCGCCTCGGCCGCGTCGATCAGTTCGCCGGTGAGCAACAAGTAGCGGGCCATGCGCTCGCCGACGTGGCGAAGCAAGTGCGGCATCACGATGGCCGCGACGAGGCCACGCCGAACTTCCGGATAGCCGAACTTCGCTGTGGGTACGGCGACGGCCAGGTCGCACACCGAAACGAGCCCCGCCCCGCCGGCAACCGCCGGGCCGTTCACGGCCGCGATCGTCGGCTTGGGCAACGCGTAGATTCGATCGAAGAGTTCGGCGAGCCGGATGGCGTCGTCCCAAATCACTTCGGCGTCGGCCGTCAGAGTCGAACGCAGTTCGTCCAGGTCCATGCCCGCGCAGAAGGCCGAGCCCGCACCGGTCAGGATTACGCATCGGGCCGCTGGGTCGTCGCCGGCCCGGATCACGGCGGCGGTGAGATCGGCGATCAGCGCGCGACTCAAGGCGTTGCGCTTGTCAGGCCGATTCAAGGTGAGCACGACGGCCGGGCCACGCGATTCGTAGCGAATGAGTTCGGACATGTTTGCTCCGCTCTACGACAACTTCGCTTCGGCCCCGGCCTGGAAGTCGCAGACTTCGAGTTCGATCGACTTGAAGCCGTTGTGTTCGTTGATGCGCGGCGTGAACGCGACGCAACAATGGCCGCCGGCCGACATCAATTCTTCGAGGCGCGGCGTCATGCCCCAGGCGACGGCCCGAATAACGGTGTTCGCCTGCTTGACTCGGAACGACAGGTGGCGTTCTTCCACACCCATTTTCTTCGGCACGCCAACGATCTCGAGGTTGCCCGCCAGGAACCGTGGCTTCACGTTCTCGGCCCCGTACGGCTCGAGTTTGTCGAGATCGCGCATCAACCCCCAGGTCAGAGCGTTCAACGGCACTTCGGCGTCGAGCCGCAAGCGCGGAGCCGGGGGTACTCCGGTCGGGAAGTGCTTGGCGGCGTGGGCCTGGAACCGAACGCGGAACGCGTCGATGTTCTCGGGCCGAAGCTTGGCACCAGCCGCCATCGCGTGCCCGCCGTGGCCGATCAGCAAGTCATCGCACGCCTTCAACGCTTCGTGCAACTCGAACCCGGGAATCGATCGACCCGAGCCCGTCACGATCTCGGCCCCCGGTCGCAAGGCGAACAGGAAGACCGGTCGGCCGAGATAGTCGACGAGCCGTCCGGCCACGATCCCAATCACGCCCGGGTGCCAATCGACATGGGCCAGCACGACGGCCGACAGTGTGTCGAGCGGCAACGCGTCGGCCATTTCTTTGGCCTGCGTGGCCATCTTGCGTTCGAGCGCCTGGCGTTGGCCGTTCTGTCCTTCGAGGTAGTCCGCCACGTCGCGAGCCTTGGCCGCGTTTCCGGTCGTGAGCATCTCGACGACGAGTCGGGCACAGCCGAGTCGGCCGGCCGCGTTCAGACGGGGGGCGAGTTTGAACGCGATGTCCTCGGCTCGGATTGGCAGGTCGGGCGAGACCTTGGCCGATTCGATCAACGCCTTCAAGCCTAACGGTGGCTTGTCCCGGAGCCGATGCAGTCCATGTCTCACGAGGATGCGGTTTTCGTCGTGAAGCGGCACCACGTCGGCGACCAGGCCTAACGTTGCCAGGCATAGGGCGTCGAGCAGATAGTTGCGGAGTCGATCGGTCACCTTGTCGCTGCCACAATGGCGAACGGCGAGCGCCCAGGCGAGCTTGAATGCAACCCCCGCCCCGGAGAGCCCGGCGAACGGATAGTTGGTTCCGGGAATCCGGGGGTGGACGCACACGGCCGCGTCGGGCAGGCGGTCCTTCATTTCATGATGATCGGTGACAATCAACTCGATGCCGAGTCGCTTCGCCTCGTCGGCCTCGACGAGGCTGGCGATCCCACAATCGACCGTGACCACGACCTGAACACCTTCGGCGGCGAGGATCTTCAAGGCCTCGCTGTTCAGGCCGTAACCTTCTTCGAGTCGATGCGGCACGTAGAACCGGGCCGGCGAACCGAGTTGTTCGAACAACCCGAGCAGGATGGCCGTTCCCGTGACGCCGTCCGCATCGTAGTCCCCGTAGATGCAGATTCGTTTCTTCTGTTGCACGGCCGCGTAGAGGAGTTCGACCGCGTCGGGCACGCCGGGGAGGGTGGTCGGATGGTGCAGCCCGACGAGCGGGGCATCGAGAAAGCGTCGACCATCGGCAGCCGACTTGACGCCGCGATTGAGCAGAAGTTGCGCGACGACCGGCGAGGACCGTAGCTGGTTCGCCAACCGTTCGATGGCCGGCCGGTCATGCGGGAGGAGGTGCCATTGCTTGGTGACGGCCGGCAAACGCGACTCCTTCCGGGTAACCACTAGTCTACGGAGAACGGTGCGGAGGTTCGCGCTTCGCGATAGGATGACGCGAGCCCGCGGGCGCTCGATCGAGGCGGCCATGAATCGAAAACACATTGCCCTTACGGCCACGATCGCGATCGGCTTGGCGGGCTCGATGGCGATCGCCGCAATTCACTTGTTGGACCGGGACGGCCAATTCAACGTCGGCCAATTCTCGATGATGTCCCTCGTGATGATCTCGCCGCTCGTCGGCGTTCTACTGGCAGCAACGTTTTGGCGCAATCACGCGTGGATGAGTTGGCTCGGAGTCGCCGTGGCAGCCGGGTGTGCGGGAATCGTCTTCTGGGCGAATCTGGCGGACTACCTCGATTGGAGTCGTACGCCGCCCGGACGCGACGTCATGCGATTCGGTTCGTTCTTCGCGATGCTCGCCGGCTGGGGATTGTGTTTGGCGTATGGACTCATCGGCCTGATCGATTGGAGCATTCGACGAAACCAACAACGAGCCGTGGCGTGAATTTCAGCCGCCTCGGTTAGGCGCGGTCGATCGTCGAGCGTTCGACACTCTCGTGGTCACTCAACGATGCAGCGGACTTTGCCGACTTCACTTGCGAAAGTACAGACCGAACGGTCAGACTCAGCAGGACACTGGCGACTTGACCGGGTGTCGGCCCAAATCCCGGTTCTGACACGGCCGTGGCCAGTTCTTCAAGCTCCTGCCACTCGGAATCACCCAGTGGAATCTTGGAACGGCGCGATGTCCCGGAAAGCGCGGGCCGTCCTCCACTCGATTGAAGCCGTCCCAACAGTTCGGCTCGAACCGCATAGAGTGTGATCGGGGCCAAAGGTGACATGAGTTGTTTGAGCTTTGGCTCGGCCCCCATAGCGGAAGCGATCGTGGCCGGGTCGAGGCGCGGTGGAATGGCTGAGGTATCCCGAATTCGGGCCGGCAATGCGCCAGTTATCCGTAAGCGTGCCGCCACGACATTCTCCTATTCTGGATCAAAATCCCGGACGCGATAGAAAGTCCCGTCGAACTCAAACGCCATTTCGCCCTGATTTGTTTCGCGGCCGATGCGATGAAGCAATTCCCGAACCCGCCAGACGTTCGCAGTGAATTCGGCGGTGCGAATGAACGAATAGACGACGACCGGGTTTTCCCAGATGACTTCGTGTTCGTCGCTCAACCATCCGCCCTCGACTGGAGGCATCGCCGTTGCGCCGCCGTTGATTTCGGACAACAATCGAATCGATTCCAATACCCATTTCCGTTGATTCCCAATCTCGGCGCCAACCCGATCTTTGTTCGGAATGTAAATTGAGAAACACTGAGCCGACGAATCGGCTGCCCCGAGGGCGACACTGAGATCAATTGAAACGGGATCGCCATCGTCGACCATGTTTCTTCCCCCATAATTGACTGTACACTTATGGGCCCAAAAGTCAATCCTTCTTCTTCGGTGGCGGCGGGTTCTTCGGCGGCGGTTCCGTTCTCGGGCCGACGCGGTTGTAGGGCACTTCGCTGATCCAGTGGAAGCCGCGGCTCGAGAGCAGGAACTTATCCGGGCCGTAATGACGAAGCCGCACCTTGACTCGCTTTGGCTTCGGGTCGGTGAGGAGCCGCAGCTCCCCCTGTAGAACGATCGCGCCCGCTTCGGGTTCGATGTAAGTGAAGTTGGCGACGGGCTTCGCGTCCGCCATTCCGGGAGCGCGAAGTGTAATGGTCTTCTCGTCTTCATTGACCTCGACGATTGCGGACAGGACCGGCTTGCCGAGCATGTTCGTGATGCCGATCGTTGGCGTACGGGGCATGTTGCGATTGAACTGGACGCCCTTGCGGATCACGAGGCGTTGCCAGCGCTCTTTGTCCGTCGTCAGGGGCGGGCGAACCGCATCGTCGAGTGTGAACTCCTCAACTTCCCAGAGCCCGCCGAGTGGCGTCTCGGGTACGCTTCGACCATAGAGTTCACTGGCTTTGAGGTTCGACTGAAACGTGATGAAGAGATAGGCGATCACGACGATTGACCGAACCACAAACAGAATCCAATCGAGCCAGCGCGTCTGAACGAGCGGCTCATAGCCACGCGGGGCGTCGCGGCGACCGAGCAGAAACACCTTCGCCAGCCAGGGCATCTCGGGAGCCATCAGGAACAAGGCGGCGAGTGCGAGGTGCGAGGAAAACAGCTTCACGGGCACGTCGTAACAGAAGTTCAGGGCGATCACGTGAACCATCACTCCGAAGGTGACGAGCGAACCGAGCAATGTCGTTCGCCGCGTCACAAGGAGCAATCCCGCCAGGACTTCGCCAGCCCCGGTGAACCACGTATAGCCATCCGAGGCGCCCATGAACGTCCAGAGCAAGTGCATCGGCGACGATTCGCCGTAGGTGTGCAAAAGCGAGTCCGGCCCCGGATAGGCGAACTGCAGCTTGATGACCTTAACGGACCCGTAGACGATCATGAAATAGGCGAGATAGAAGCGCACGAAGACGCGCAGCCATTTGAGAAGGAATGGGTAGCCGAACTGACTCCGACCGAGCAGCCGCCGCGAGGCGCCGGCCGCCAGCGTCCAGAGCAACATCACGCCGACCGCGATCGCGAAGAAGTCGAACGTTTGCACGTAGTTCCAGGTCGTATCGCCGCTGCCGGCCGGGCGATATTCGATCTCCACGTCGAACACTTTTTTGCCGGTCCAGAGCACGAACTCATCCCAGGCCTTCTCGTACGGTTCGGTCACGTACTTGGAGACGAGTGATGGCTCGGGTGGCTTGTCGTCGATATCGGGTTCGGGCTCTTCACCCTTGATGAGTCGTTCGGCGGCGTTGACGATCGATTCGGCCACGGGAATCGGGAACGGCAGGATGTAGACGACGAGGTAAGCGAACACGAATCGGAAGGCGATTCGTTGGAGGAGGTTCCATTCCGTGCCGGCGTGGGGATGGGTCGAAGCGGCGTCGAGTCCCGAGCCATTCATGGCGGGCTCCGGTGTGAATGTGCGATCGTGAAGCCGCCCGGCACGGCCGGCGGCGGAGAGTGGTCTGGAAATGTGTTACGGAATCGCGGCGTGGACGGCTGGCCATCGAAACGAAATGACCCCGCCCGAGGCGGGGTCATTTCGACTTCGGTCTCGCGCCGCTACTTCTTGACGACCGGCTCGAGCGTCACGATCACCGGCGTCCGGAGTGGCGGGATGCGGGCCGTGTTCACTTCAAAGACCAGATCGGCCACGTCCTTCGGGCTCTTGACGGGCAGATCGAGAATCGAGTCCTGGAAGTTCGCGAGGCAGATGTATTCGCCGGTGCTGCTCGCCGTGTAGAACGGCGGGTTGCCGGGATTGTCCGGGTCCTTCAACAACTTGCTGCCGGCGAAGACCCAGTCGTGGGCCATGTCTTTGTTCGTCGATCGATCCTTGATCCACTCGCCGGCCGTGGCCGTCTTGACTTTGCCCTTCTCGCGATAAGTCAACGAAATCTTGATCGAGGTGCCCGAGGCCGCCTTGTATTCCGGGACGAACTTGACGGGCGTGCCCGGTACCGCTTTCGCCGCGACGAGAGCTGTGTGCAGTTCTTTGCCGTCCGCGTCCACTCGGAGAATCGACTCGTGTTCTTTGGTGAACGTCTTGCACACGAGTACTTCCATCGGCCCCTCGCGGAGACAAACTTCGGTCAACAGGTGAACCCGACGGCTCCCGTCGGCCATCGTTTCAAAGAATAGCGTCTTCGATTTGTTCAACGGCTTGAACGAGTCGGGGATCGGCGGCGCCTCTTCCGGTGGGTCTTCCTTTTGTTCCTCGATCTCCGGAGTGCGGAATTCTTTCTTTGGTTCGGAGACGGGCGGCGGGTCGGCCTTCTTTGGGGCCGGCGGATCGGCCTTCGGTGCGCGGGCGACGGCCGGGGGTTCGCTCTTGATCACCTTGGCGGGTGGAGGATCCTTCGCGGGCGGATCAACGGGATCGCAACCGAGGGCCAACAGCGGGAGAACGAGTGCGAGGTATTTCATGGATCGTCTCGGGACCGGGGTCTCGCCAATTGTTTTTGCCCGCTTCCCGTGGGACAGGTTTTCAACCGGTCCGTGGGGGAACCAAATCGAACGTCTTCGGCCTCTTCTCGCATCCCTCCGGACAGGTAAAAACCCGTCCTACGGGATGCTTGAAGTTCAGTTCGCTCCACAAGCACTAGCAATCATAGTGCCGGATCGAGAACGCGTGTGAAACACGTGGATTGCACGGCCAAAATCGTTCAACGTGGCCAGGCTTTGCTCACGCCGGGTCATGGAACGGCCAGCCCGTATCATCACGTCATCGCATAGTTGGAGATTCGAAATGCTCGACGCCGCGTTCATTCGCGACCACCTGGCGGCCGTGAAGGCCAACTGCAAGAACCGCCTCGCCACGCACGCCGAGGTCGAACGAGTCGTCACGCTCGACGACTTGCGCCGCCGACTCGTGGGCGACACGCAGACGATTCAGCAACGGGCCAACGAGATTTCGCAACTCATCCCCAAGGAGAAAGACGCGGCCCGCAAACAGGAACTGATCGCGGAGGGCAAGGCGCACCGCGAACGCAAGTCGGCGATGGAGGGAGAAGTCAAAAAGGTCGAGGCGGATTTGCACGCGGCCCTGTTGACGATCCCGAACATGACCCACCCGGACGCCCCCGTCGGGGCCACGCCGGACGACAACAAAGTTATCAAGCGATGGGGCGAGCCGACCAAGTTCGACTTCGCGCCAAAGGACCACGTCGCCCTGGCCGAGGCGCTCGACCTCGTCGACTTCGAAGCCGGTGCGGCGGTCACCGGGCAGAAGTTCTACTTCCTCAAGAACGAAGCCGCCCTCCTGGAATTGGCGTTGGTGCAGTACGCGGTTCGGACGCTCGTGAATCGCGGTTACACGCCGATCATCACGCCCGACCTCGCGCGGGTCGAAGTTCTGGAAGGTATCGGCTTCATGCCGCGCGATCCGAACCCGGAGACGCGGCAAGTTTACACGGTGGCCGATACGGACTTGTGTCTGATCGCGACGGCCGAGATCACGCTTGGCGGCATGTTCCGCGACAAGATCCTGGACGAGGCCGCCCTGCCGAAGAAGTACGTTGGCCTCTCGCACTGCTTCCGGACCGAGGCCGGAGCTCCCGGACGCGACACCAAGGGCCTGTACCGCGTGCATCAATTCACGAAGGTCGAGATGTTCGCCTTCTGCACCCCGGACCAAAGCGAGGCGTTGCACCTGGAAATCTTGGCCATTGAAGAGGAAATCTTCCAGGGGCTTGGCCTGTCGTACCACGTGCTCGACACCTGTACCGGCGACCTCGGCGGGCCGGCCTATCGCAAGTACGACCTCGAAGCCTGGATGCCGTGTCGCGGTGAAATCGACAAGGCGACCGGCCGACCGGCCGGCGCGTACGGCGAAGTGACGAGCACATCGAACTGCACCGACTTCCAGGCCCGCCGACTCGGCATCCGCACGAAGTCCGCCGGCCAGAAAGGCACGCGCTTCGCGTACACACTCAACGGGACGGCCGTCGCGGTCACCCGGGCCCTCGTCGCGATCCTCGAGAACTATCAACAGGCCGATGGGACGGTGCTGATTCCGGAAGTGCTGCGGCCTTGGGTCGGCAAGGATCGAATCGTTCGATAGGGACAGGGAAAGCGCGGAACCGCGACGCGGTTCATGCGGCCCGGGTCGTGCGGCAAGCTCCAATTCCCAGTTGGGTTCGGAACTAAACCCAATTCCCCCGGTTTTCGGCTTGCGTTGACCGGCCCCTTTTGCGTAGCATACCGCCCCTGTGCAGGATGCCGTGCGGGGACGAGACGCGTCAATGAGGATGCGATTCCGTCCCCGCCCTCTTGCGTTGACCGGCGGACCATGGAGGGGTCGCTTGGCCGACAAGTCTACCCAGTTGATCCTCGACGCGCTCACACGGGCCGCCACCGAACCGGCCGGCCTGTCCCTCCACGCTCAAAAGTCCGAGCCCGGCCTGTTTCCCGCGACGGCCATCGCCAAGGCCGCGGCCGAACGGGCTCGAACCGATGGGCTCCTCGATGTGATCGAGAACGACGCGCGGGGTCGATCGGTCGGGCGGCTCACCGAGAAGGGGCGGCATTTTCTCGTCGAGCAAGCAAGCCCCCGGCAGGTATTGGAAGATTTCGTCCGCGTGCTCGAAGATCGCCAGACGACCGTGACGGAACTGGCGGGCTTGGTGGCCGGCCTCGCCGAGCAGATTCGGTCGCTGCGGTCCACGGTCGAACAGGTGCTGCCCCGATTGAACGGAACCCCGATGAACGGACTCCTCTGCCCGCCGCGCCCGAAGGTGACGGCCGCGTCGGACGCTCTGATCGCCGACGTGAAAGCCCGACTCGCCGAGTGGCACGCGTCGGCCGGCGCCTCGCAAGATTGCCCGCTCCCGGACTTGTTCCGCAAGCTCGAAACGATCGCCAGCGTCGGCCTATTCCACGACGCGCTCCGGCAACTGCACGACGACCACCAGATTTATCTGCACCCCTGGACCGGCCCGCTCTACGCCTTGCCCGAACCCGCCTTCGCCCTGTTGGTCGGCCACGAAGTGGCGTTTTACGCTTCAATTCGGTGATTGGTCATTGGTCATTAGTCATTGGTCATTAGTCGTCAGTCATTGACCAATGACCAATGACCAATGACCAAAAAGAACATGGAGGTTCCCCCGATGTCGCAAGCAACCCTGGATAGCCCGCGAACGGATCGCGCCGTCGAAGCGTTGCGTCGGGCGGGCAACCCGTTCCGCAATTACTTCGCACGCAACCCGGACGACGAAGTTTGCGCTCGCTTCCACGTCCCCGAGCTGTACGCGGCCGAGCGCTCGCTGCTCCTCAACGTCATCGACCTCTACCGCTACGATCCGAACACGCATTCGGAAGTCGTACCGGTGCTCGGCAACAAGGGGGCGGGCAAGACGCACCTGCTCCATTCGATCAAGCACGGCGGCGACGGGGCCTGGCAACTCCTCGTCACGCCGGGGGTCTATCAAAAAGACGCCGACTTCCTGGAATATCTGCTGTTCCAGATCATCGACACGCTGCTCGGCGGCGGCAAGCAACGCGGCGTGCGGCCGCTCGAACACGTCGGCGAACACGTCGTTCGTCGTCTGCTGGGCAACGCCCTCCTGAACCTGACGCCGGACCAGAAGCTCGATCTGTTCCCCGCCCCCGGCCTCGGTCGCTGGACGCGCCGACTCGGCCTTGGCGCGACGCAGGCGGCCGAACGTTGCCAGTGGCTCGTCGATCACGTCAGCGGGCACGGCCAACTCGGCCGCGGGCCGATGCCGGTCCTCCAGGCACTCACGGAAGCGAACGTCTCGATCGACGCCGCGATGGCCCTGATCGACGGGCACGTCGAGAAGTCCGAAGCGCACAACGCGGCCGGGCTGATGCGCCGGGAAATCTACAAGGGCTTCACGCGTGCCCATTTGCTGAAGGACGAAGCGAAGCTCGCCGACTTCCTCACGCACGAGTTCGTCGAGATGCCGTTCCAGGTTCGGCCCACGCGCCAGGACCTCGTGCTCTCGCTGTTCAAAGTGATGATGGAAGTGTTTCGGGCGCTCAAGACCCCGGTGGTCGTCGCGTTCGATCAGCTCGAAGATTTGCTACTCGCCCGCCGCAGCGACGACGCGCACAAAGTGGCCGAGTCGTTCTTCGCCGGCATCGTGCAAGTCATGCATCAGGTCGATGGACTGTGCTTCCTGATTTTCGCCGAGCGCGGCCTGTGGAACCGCTTCGTCCCGTCGCTCGATGGCTACATTCAGGATCGGCTCAACAACCCGGTCCACGTGCCGCAACATGGCACCATCAAAGCGATTCGCCTCGAAGCGCCGGCCCCGGAACTGGTGAAGAAAGTCGTCGAAGCTCGACTCGATGGCTCGCTCAGCGAGCTTCGCGAGCGCGGCCAGTTCGAGGCCCTGTATCCGTTCAACGACGAGCAAGTTCGCCGCATCGCCCTGACGGAGCCGACGCTCCGCGACATGTTGCAACAGTGTCGGCACCTGTTCGACCACGTCGTTTACGGCAACGAAAGCTGGACGACGCCAACGTCCGGGCCGGTCAATCGCATCAGCGACGAGGCGGCCGCGTTGATCGGCGTCGAAGACGTGCCGATGGCGGACATCCCGGAACCGGTTGCCCCCGAGCCGACGATCCGCGTGCCGCTCGATGGTTTCGCGATCAAGAACGTCGACATCATCCAGGCGGCCAATCCTGCCGGAGGGCTGAGCGGCGTGCTCACGCCGTCCGGCATGGCCGAGTTGTGGGCGCAGGAACAACGCTCCGCCCAGCGCAAGCTGATGCCCGAAGGTGCCCTGACCGGCGCGACCCGCGAAGTTCAGGCGGGCCTGGGAGCGTTCCTACAGGCGTGCCACGAACACGGTGTGAAGGTCGGCCCGTGGCGGCTTCAACACGTGGTGCCGGAGTTCACGTTCGGCGAACACCCCACCTATGGCGTGATCAGCATCGCCCACTGGGCCTGCAAGGACGGCCAGCCGTGGAAGGTCGGCGTTGGCTTGTTCCTCGCGAAGTCGGCCGGCAAGCCGAAGGACCTGGAGATCAAGCTCGCGTCGATGGATGTCGAGCCGCCCGTGATCGACCACCTGATCCTGATGCGGCCGGAAGACGATCTGGCACTCACGGGCAAGAGCAAGACCGTTTGGCAAGCGGCGGAAAAGGAAGGCAAGAGCGCCCGCCTCGAGCCAATGTCGCTCGAAGCG
>JANLUE010001369.1:0-2413 GCA_031363325.1 Gemmataceae bacterium | reverse complement strand
GGCGAGAACCAATACGATCGCGAGATGGGCCGAACGCGAGACGGTAACGAGCGCCGACCCGGCCACGAGATACGGCACGATTTTCCACCAACCGGGTCCTGGCCCACGGACCGCGACGAGAACCCACGGCAGGATCAAACTCAACAACAGGCCGAAATAGATCGGATGGTTCGTCGTACCCTGGGCTCGCTTCAAGCCCCAACGGAATCCTTCGGCCGTCTCGAGCAAGTCCCACGTCTTGCCGCTCGCGACCGCCAACACATTCACCTGTGTGAACGCTTCGATGATTCCGTAGATCGCGAGCCCGGCCGCCATCGGCACGACCAGGGGAAGGCACTTTTCGGCATCGTTCCACGAGCGCAGGAACAATCGTCCGACGAGGTAGGGCAATACCCAGATACGAATCTGTTCGAAGAGAAAGCCCGGCACGAGGGCCCGATTCGCCACGTCCGAGGCGACGCTCGCCAACACGACCAGGCCAACGAGCACGTCGCAGAGTGCCCAGCGAACTCGGGTGCCCGTGAAGGGTTGATAGAGAGTGGCGATCAGGGTCGCGAGGCCGACACCCGAGACGGCGTCGACCGTGATCGAACGAAAGGTGACTGTGAACCAACCGGGAATTACCAGCGTGGCCAGGAACCAGGCGAGTCGCAGGCCGTCGCGATAGCCCCGGTCGGCCATCAGGGCGAGCGTGCCACCGAACCCAACGACGACCGCCAACCAACCCAGGGCATCGACCATTGCGACCCCCGGTTCAGAGCAGGACGACCTTTTCCCGGCCGACCGTCACATGCTTGCAAGCGTTCCGCGTGTCGAGCACGCACTTCGCCTTCTCAACGACCCGGGCATGATCGACGGCCGCGTGGTCGGTCAGAATTACCACGAGATCGCATTCGGCCAGCAGCTCATCGGTGAGGGGGGCGCATTCCATCGAGAGGCCGTGATCGCGGAAGTCGGTCACGTGTGGATCGTGGTATTGCACGTCCGCCCCATCTTCCAGCAGCAACTTGATGACGTCGAGGGCCGGGCTCTCGCGCCAATCGCCGACATCCTTCTTGTACGAAACGCCGAGCGCCAGGATCTTCGAGCGCGAGACGGCCTTGCCCATCCGGTTTAACTCGCGGGCGGCCTTGGTGCGAACGAACTCCGGCATCTTGCGATTGATCTCGCCCGCGAGCGCGATGAAATGCGTGTTGAAGTTGAACTCGCGGGCCTTCCAGTCGAGATAGTGCGGGTCGAGCGGAATGCAGTGCCCGCCGACGCCGGGGCCGGGGTAGAACGGCATGATCCCGAACGGCTTGGTGAACGCCGCGTCGAGCACTTCCCACACGCTGAGCCCCATGCGATCGCACAGGAGCAACATTTCGTTGACGAGCGCGATGTTCACGGCCCGGAAGGTGTTCTCGTACACCTTGACCATTTCGGCGGCCTTGGCACTCGAGACGGGAACGACGTGTTCGATCGCCTGTTGATAGAACGCGACCGCGAGCTTCAACGATTCCGGCCCGACGCCGCCGACGACCTTGTTCGTGTTCTTGGTGTTGAAGCGCTTGTTGCCCGGATCGACGCGTTCTGGCGAGTGGGCGAGGAAAAAGTCCTCGTCGACTTTCAATCCGGACCGTTCGAGGATCGGCAGCATGACCTCGTCGGTCGTGCCGGGATAGGTCGTCGATTCGAGGCTGATGAGCTGGCCGGGCCGAATGTGTTTGGCCAGTTCGAGCGTGACGTTCTCGACGTATTGCAAATCGGGCGTGAGATTGATCGTGAGCGGCGTCGGGACCGCGATCACGATAATGTCCATCTGTGACACTTCGCTGAAGTCCGTCACCGCTCGGATGCGACCCTTGCCAACGAATTCGCGTAGATCGGAGTCCTTCACGTCCTCAATGTAATTCGTACCGGCATTGATTTTGGCCGCCCGCTTCGGGTTCTGATCGATGCCGATCACCCGGAAGCCGACGCGTGCCTTTTCAACGGCGAAGGGAAGCCCCACATATCCCAGGCCGACCACACCAATCAGCGCCGAATGATCGCGAATCTTCGCGTCCAACTTCGCGACGCGCTCGGCAATCTCCGCGTCGGCCTCCGGCGTGCGCACACTAAGCCGCGCCGGCCGCGGGTCGGCAAGCCAGTACGGCATGGGCGGGTCGGGCAGTCGGCGTGCGGGTTCGGCCATCGGTCGGTTCCAATTTGCTTTCTGCTCTCGGCTTTCGGCTTTCGGCTCTCAGTACTCAGTACTCAGTACTCAGTACTCGATCCTACGCGGCTCGTGCCGCGCCCTTCTCGCTGGCGAAGGCGGCCAGGGTGTTCACCACGTGTTGTTTCTGAATGTCGCTCAGTTCCGGGTAGATCGGGATCGCGAGCGTCGTACGGGCGGCTTCTTCACTGTGGGGGAAGTCGCCTTCGCGGTGGC
>JANLUE010001347.1:0-2685 GCA_031363325.1 Gemmataceae bacterium | reverse complement strand
AACGGTGCCGTTCTTCGCCAATCGCAACGGTTCCTGGATTCGGGCGACGCCCGCGTTCGATGGCGACTCGCTGTACGTCGGCGGCATTCGGGATGTGCTCGTGTGCCTCGCCGCCTCGGACGGGGCCGAGCGCTGGCGCTTCGATTTCCCCAAGGAATTCGACGCCCCGCCGCCGGCCTTCGGCTTTGTCGCTTCCCCCCTCGTCGACGAAACCGGTGTATACGTTCAGGCCGGCTCGAGCGTGGCGAAGCTCGACAAGAAGACGGGCAAGGCCCTGTGGAAGGTACTCAAGGAATCGGACGCGATGATGTCGAGCGCCTTCGCCTCGCCGACCTTCGCGAAGCTGGCCGGCAAAGACCAGCTCGTCGTGCAAACGCGGGCGAAGTTGGTCGGGCTCGATCGCGGTACGGGTGCAGTCCTGTGGGACAAGCCGATTCCTTCGTTCCGCGGCATGAACGTTCTCACTCCCGTGACGATCGGCGACGGGGTCTTCACGAGCACCTACGGCGGCAACACCCGTCTCGTCTCGATTAAAGCGGCCGGCGACAAGTTCGAGCCGACCGACGCCTGGACGTTCAAGTACGAAGGGCACATGACGACGCCTGTCGTCGTCGGGGGCTACGTGTATTTGTTCGGCAAGGATCGCCGGTTCATCTGCCTCGACGCCAAGACGGGCAAGGAACAATGGCGAAGCGAACAGCGCTTCGGCGAGTACTGGAGCCTCGTCGCGCGGGGGGACAAGATTCTGGCGCTCGACAACGTTGGAAAGCTATACCTGATCAAGGCCGACCCGAAGAAGTTCGAGATCGTCGACGAGCGCCAGGTCTCGAAGGCCGAGACCTGGGCGCACCTGGCCGTTGTGGGCGACGAAGTGTTCATCCGCGATTTGTTCGGTCTGACGACTTATCGCTGGAAGGGCCAATAGATTGGCGTTTCGAGTCGGGCGGCCTCCCCAGGCCGCCTGGTTCATTTCTTCTCGAAGCTCATCCCGGTCAGGCGCTCGAGCAACTCGCGCTGTTGCGGCGTAAGTACCTTCAGCAACTCGGCCGGGGAACCGTCCGTCGTCAATCTCGCCCTCGTGTAGTCCGCCAGCAAGACGGTCCCCGCCACCGAACGCTGACTGACTGTAATCAGGGCTTGGCGGTATGTCCCGGCGCGATTCTCCGCAAGCTCCTGAATCTTCTTGACTTGCTCGTCGTTCAAGTCGAGTCGCGAGCGCACTTTGGCGTTGAGCAAAACTTCCGAGAGTTGCATGCGTTGCAGCGTGATGTGCCGCAGTTCCTGGACAGCGTCGCGCGACAACACAGTCGGTATCGCGGCCCGAACTTGTTCGGTCCTGGCCTTCTCGATCGTTTGTTGGGCCGTGTCCCGTTCCTGCTGAAGCCGATCGATCTCCTCCTGGAGTTTCTTGATCTGCTGATCGATCTCGCCGACGCGTTTACCCTGCACCGTGGTCGCGGTCGTGCCCTTGTCGCGGGCCTCGACCAATTGACGAACTTGATTCGAGCTGAGATGCAGTTGTTTCTGAACGTCGGCCTCGAACACGAGCGCGGGGTCGATCGGTTCGATGTCGGGCAACTTCGGCTGGGATTTCCCGGCGACGGAATTCTTGTCCTGAGCCGAAACCTGGATCGGGGCGAACTGTTGCACGCCGAGCCCCAGGACGAGCCCGCAGGCGAGCACCGACGCGATCGTTTTGTATTTGGCGGTTTGCATGGTCTTCAACACTCCTTCGGTAATCGCGGCGACGCGGGCCGATTGCACACTCGCCGGTGCCGCGAGCGACGCGGCGGTGTGGTTGGCGAACTCGGCCGTTCGCAATAACAACGGGCGCGGCACGGCCGCGCTGCGGGCACATTCCAACACGAGGCCCGACGCCAAGACCGAGCCCAGAGTCAGGCCCCTTCGCACCAACCGTCGACCGAGCAAGTCTCGCCCACGCTCGAGATACCGCCGCAACGTTCGCTTGCTGAGCTGAAGCTGGGTCGCGGCCTCGTCCTGCGTTCGGCCTTCCAGGTAACACAACACGAGCGGGGCCCGGTTAGCCTCGGGCAGCCGTGCCAGTTCCTCGTCGAGGATGCCGCGCACTTCTCCCCAGGTCGATTCGTCGCCGATGTCGTTGCGTTCTGGGGCAACGCGACACTGTTCGTGGCGCGTTCGACACGCGGCTTCGGTTCGCACCTTCAAGGCCGTCCGACGGGCGACGCCGTGCAACCAGCTCCCGAGCGACGCCGGTCGACGGATCGCGTGACCCCGGCGGACCAGGACGAGGAACGTCGCTTGAAACGCGTCCTCGATGTCGGCCGTCGAGTTCAGGGCTCGCCGGCAAACGTTCAGGACCATCGCGCCGTGCCGATCGAGGATCGCCCGGAACGCGACCTCATCCTGGCTGGCGCAGAACCGCTCGACGAGGTCCCGGTCGGTACAGGGAGCCAGCGTCTCGGCGGCCATGGCCTGCTGCAAGCGACGCAAGTACGATCCAAGGTTCGGTGCGGGCATCGTGGCTCCTTGCTCCTTGGTAATAGTTCCGGTCGCGGCGGAATGTGGCCAACTTTCTTGCGAGTTCGCGCCGAGACCTCACCCCCCGGCCTCGAAGCCATCGGCCGGGGCTAAACCCGAATCAGATTGAAAACCGGAGTTCAGAAAGGCGAGCCGGGGGGCGTTAGCCCCTCGGGTGAACCCCAA
>JANLUE010001335.1:0-1113 GCA_031363325.1 Gemmataceae bacterium | reverse complement strand
AGGGTGAGCGAGGTGGGCGAGTGTGCGGCATCGGGAATGCAAGTGGTGAATCCACTTGATTGAAAACGAGGTGCATCGTGAGCGTTGCGATCCTGCCCAGCCCACCGACCCGACGCGATCCGCGGACTCGGCCCGAGACGCCTCACTCCGTCTTTCACGAAGCGTTCGACACTCCGGACGCGTTCGACGAATTCAATCCGAAAGATGCCCAGGATCTTGCCGAGTTCGCCGACAAGTACATGCCCGACGAAGTGACGCGCGACTACGCGAAGCGGATGCACTATGCCGCCTGGCGGTGGAAGAAGTCACGAGGCTTGGCCGAAGGTGCGAAGTGGAAAGCGGCCTACGTCCGCCTGCGCGACGAGATCGTGCTCGGCAACCGCAAGCTCGTCTACCGGGCGGTTCGCCGCCGGATGGCCATGTCGAACAAGGCCGACGATCTGATCGGCGATTGCCATATCGTGCTGATCCAGGCCGTCGCCGCGTTCAACCCGTGGATGGGCATCCGCTTCAGCACCTACGCGTTCACTTGCCTCGTACGGGCTCTCGCTCGGATGGCTCAGCGCATGGCGAACGATTGGCTGAGCCGGTCGGCATCGCTCGAAGTGCTCCCCGACGGCGAGCCGGGCCAAAAGTACGATCCCGGCCACATGTCGTCGAGCCTGTTCCGAATCGACGAGTATCTCCGGGCCGAACATACCTTGCTCACGCCGCGGGAAAAGGTCATTATCTCTCGACGATTCAACGTCCCCGATGGCTCCGACGTTCAGACGCTCGAAAAAGTCGGTCGGGAACTCGGACTTTCGAAGGAACGTGTGCGCCAGGTGCAAGCGTCGGCTCTCGGTAAGTTGCGGTCGGCGATGCTCGGCGACGAAGTGCCCGAACACAAGCCGGCCTGAACGAGCAGTGTATTTCCCGATCTCGCGTTCCGAGGTTCCCGATGCGGCAACTCGCGACCCCGATTCTGTTCCTTTGCGTTTCCTTCACATTCGCGGACAGCTGGCCACAATGGCGTGGCCCGAACCGCGATGGCATTTCCCCCGGCCCGGCCTGGGCCGACTCCCTGAGCGAGGACAAACTGTCCGTCACCTGGCGGGTCGAGAACCTCGCCGA
>JANLUE010000914.1:0-2110 GCA_031363325.1 Gemmataceae bacterium | reverse complement strand
TCCGATCATCGAACCGGGCACGTCGTCGACGCGGCGACCGGGCGATTGCTCAAAACGATCGCGGCCGATCGAATCGAGAACATCTCCGCCGACGGGCTCACTGTGGTCGCGGGACGCGGCAAGACCGAAATGGAGTTCATTGCCATCGATTCGAATCGGCCCCCGGCCGTCGCCGTCGGCAATGGGAACGAACTCAACTGGCACGGAATGTCACGCGGCGCGCCGAGGGTCGTCGTCGCGGGGGTCGACGGTCGAATTCAGGTCGTCGACACATCCAACGGCAAGCGGACCCTCGATTTGCAACTAATGAAGCCCGGCGAGAATCGATCGACGGTCTACATCTCGCCGGACGGGAGCCTGATCGCCTGCAAGTACGAACGCGATCGATCCTATACGATTCGCGACGCGATGTCGGGCCGCGAAGTCTCATTGCTCGCGGGTCAGCCGTTTGAACTCGACGCGGTGCAATTCTCGCCGAACAACGAACGGATCGTCACGGCCGAAACGTATCCGAGTTGCAAGGTCCGCTTGTGGGAGACGAAGACCGGTCGGCAAGTCGCGGTGTGCGAGGGCCACAAGAACACGATCACCGACATTCAATTCAGCCCCGACGGCCAACGTTTCGCGACCTGTTCGCGCGACAATACGGTTCGACTTTGGGACGTGATCGACGGTCGATCGATTGCCGTCGGTCGCGGCCACCTCGGCTGGGTCAACATTCTCGCTTTCAGCCCGGATGGCAAACGAATCGCCTCGACCTCGCGCGATCACACCGTTCGACTCTGGGATGGCGCATCCGGCGAATTACTTGGCGTGTTGAATGGCCACTCGGGCGACGTGCTGTCGGTCGCCTGGTCGAGCCAAAACACGCTCGTCACCGCCTCGAACGATCGGTCCATTCGCAGTTGGGACGTACGCGACGTGGAGGACGGGGTCTTTCGCGGGCACAAATCATTCGTCTACGGCGTGGCCGTCCACCCAGGCGGAAAGCGAATCGCTTCCTCCTGTTGGGATGGCACCGTTGGAATCTGGGACCTGGCGACGGGGAAATCGCTGTTCACACTCGAACATGGCTCCGGCCTCAATGCGATCATTGGTTCCGTCGCGTTCCATCCCGATGGCGAATGGCTCGTCACGCGGGCCCGCGATGGCCCGCGCCTCTGGGACGTGAATACGGGTAAGTTGATTCACTTCTGGCCAGCCCAAGCCGATGCGTACCGCGACCCGCGCATCGCGATCGACCCAGGCGGCAAGCTTCTGGCCAGCGGCTGCAATAGCCGAGAAGTGCGAATCTGGAACATCGCCACCCGGGCCGAAGTCGCGGTCCTGCAACACGACGACGCCGCTCGAGACCTGGTGTTCAGCCCCGATGGCAAGTGGCTTGCGACGAGTGCCGACGCGGCCGATCGATCGATTCGGATTTGGGACACGGCGAGTTGGTCGTTGATCCGTCGGCTCGAAGGCCATGACAAGTGCGTCTACGGTTTGGCGATCAATCGCGACGGCACGCTACTCGCCTCCGGGTCCGAAGACAGCACCGCACGGCTGTGGGACACGGCGACCTGGTCCGAAGTGGGCCTGTTGAAGAATGGGGCCAACGTCTACGGCTTGGCGTTCACCCCGGACGGGACGCGTCTCGCGACCGCCTGTGCCGACAACACGATTCGCCTTTGGGACGTGCGTACGAAGCAAATCGTCGGCGAACTCCGCGGCCATCCGGCCGACGTGCCCTCGTTCTTCCATCAAGTCGTGTTCACCCCTGACGGCCGCCGCCTGGTCTCCGCATTCGGCGGCGGGACCGTGAACATCTGGGATACCCTGCGGCCGCAGGATCGGTGACTTGGATTGGCGAGATGTCGCCTGCCATTCATGAGCCGCTATGCCGACCGACGACAAACCAGACAGTCGAACCAAGCCGCACCGTCCCGGAAGGCGATGATCCAGGTGCGATCCGCGTCAGGGCCGCGCACGTCGAGAGGACGCGGTTCGCCGGGGCCAGCGAAGCACAGGGTGAGTTCGTCACCCACGAGCGTGAACAGGCCGCGTTCGAGGCGGTCTTGCGAATCGAGAAAGTCGATGTGCTTCTGGTTGCCGAACGCGTTGAGTTGAA
>JANLUE010001298.1:0-3602 GCA_031363325.1 Gemmataceae bacterium | reverse complement strand
GCGAACCGGCTGCGGAATTAAGCTGCCGGGTCCTTGCACAAGGGTTGGCTGGCCGCTCGTTTGAGACCGTATTCGCGCGAGGAGCAAGGACCCGGCAGCTCACGCAGCCGGTTCGCCATTGCGGCGCGGGGCAAGGTTTTGAAACTCCAGGGGTAAACCCGAAAAGCGTTTGCCTCCGATATTCGACCCCGAGGGCTTACGCCCATCGGGCTCGCCTTTTGGTACTTCGCACCAACGCCATTCGGCTCCCGACCCCCCGCCAATCTCCAATGGAGATTGGCCGAAAGCCGAGAGCCGACAGCGGAAAGCCGAGGCTTAGAACTTGAAGATCAGGTCCGCGGCGGCCGTCAGGATGCCGTGGTTGCCCTGGAACGGACGACTGTAGTCGTTGTAGTCGTATCGAACTTCCGGACGGAAGATCACCGAGCTACACGGCTTGAATTGCAGGCCGAGCGTGCCCGCGTAGTAGCAGCCTTCGAAGCCGGTGCGCTGACCCTGGGCGTCGTGGAAGATTTCGAAGCGGGCGATGCCGCTCGTCGTCTCGCTGAAGTTATAGGTCAGGTAGTTCACGATCGAACCCCAGTGGGCGGTTCCGCTCGTGCCGTTGAAGTTGGCGCCCACGTCGCCCGGGTTGCGGATGCCCGCGGCCCCGGCCGGCACGCCCTGCTGGTAGCCGTAGATCAACTCGACGGCGTAGCTCAGGTCGTCCGACATCTTGTGCGTGTAGACCAGGTCGAACACGTTGATGTTGTTGCGACCGGCCGGTTCGTAGGCGAGGCCGAGCGTCGTGGTTCCCTGGGCGGGACCGTTCGGGCGGCCGGCGTTGAATTTGCCTCGGCCGAGCGTCGTGCCGAGGGTCAAGCTATTGTTCTTTTCGTCGTCGGTGAACGTGATCGCCCCAATGAATCGGAGTTCGTCCGATCCGTCGAGGAACGTGTCGTTGGTTCCCAGGATCATCTTGGCAGAAACGTTCTTGTTAAACGTTGGAGCTACCAGGAGGCCGGTGTGGAAGAATGGCGGGGCCCACTGAAAGGCGTAAGATCGGGACAGGAGTGGGGCCGTGGGGGCCATCACACTTTCGTAACCCCACGGGCATAAGAACCGGCCAATTCCGACTTCCGTGCCTTCACCCATCACGCCCGGTAGCCAGGCATTGGCGTAAAAGATTGGGATGTCGAATCCGTAGATGTTCTGCTTGAACAGGTTTGCTTCCTGAATGTCAAACTTGCTGTTCTTGAGCTGATCGTCCAGCAGGCCACGAACGACCGTGAAGCGGTAGTCCGAGCCGGCCAGGAAGGCGACCTTGAAGCCGTAGTTGACGCACTTCGAGTCGGTATCGAGGGGCTTCTCGATATTGACCCAGAACTGCTGCATCAGGAACGAGTTCGCCCGATCGTTCCAGGTCACGGGCAGGTTCGAGGTATCGCGCGAGCTGTGCGTGTACGAGAACGCCGCCCAGCCATCGACTTTAATCTTGCACTCTTCGAGAACGCTGCCGACGCACGTGCCCGAGATCAGGCGCATGAAATGGCCGACTTCTTCTTCTTTTTTCTCGTCTTCCGCCTTCGGTTCCTCGGGCTTGGCGTCTCCATTCTTCGGGGCGATAGGCATTGGGGTCATCGGGGCCGGGTCTTTGGCCTGGGCGGTCGGGATGAGCGGGACTCGGCCCGGGATCGGCATTGGAGCCGAGGGCAGAGTGACGCTGGGGAGGGGGGCTGGAATCCGCGTCGGGAGGTCGTCGCCGACCGCGGCGCGGCCCGGGGCCTGTCCGACCGTCAGCGCGACGCCCAGACAGAACGTCTCGAACATGTGTACCTCATTGGATCTGCCGGGCTCGGCCATTCGAAGGGGACCGGCTCCTTCCGGTCCCAAACAACCTCGAACGTCCCCGAGCCGACGGTATCGTGTCGATGGGTAAGATCGGCAGTCCGGGAAAGGCACTGTTTGCCGGGTCCACGCGGTTTGCGGAATTCGCGCGGAAGCTGTGCGTTCTGTATCGGGTGGGGAAAGGTGGGCGAGCGCTTCGGCAACGCCAATTTAAGATGCGCCAGCTGCCTAAGAAGTGGACCCTGCTCCATCGGCGAGCGACTGACGCATTCATTAGCAGAATTTGAGTGTTTGTTGTGCAGAGAAAATGACCGCTCCGCCAAATCTTTGGGCGGCCGCGCTTTTTTTTTGGGCACGACCCCCTCCGATCTCCCGCGAATTTCATGCCCCCATCGCGACTCCGCCCCGCAAACTACCCAACCGGCACTGTGCTTGCTTTCCTGACGGCGTCTCTCGCAACAGGCATTGGCACACCCAGGATCTTTCGCATCGGAGGCACCTCGAGTGTCGCGTCTTTTCTCTCTGGCCTTCCCCCTGGCCGCCTTCATCGGTTTCGTACTCGCGAACCCCACTTTGGCGCAGGACCCCACTTCTCCCAAACCGACTACCGGGCCGAAGCCGCGCGTCGTCGGCGAGGAGAAGGCACCACCGCCGCCACCCAGGGACGACTCGCGCCTGACCTTCGAACTTGTCCAGGCTAAGGACGAGAAAAAGGCCGATGCACCCAAGAAGGACGAACCGAAAAAGGACGAACCAAAGGTCGAAGCCAAAAAGGACGAAGCCGCCAAGGACGAGCCCAAGAAGGACGAACCGAAAAAGGAAGAACCCAAAGCCGACCCACTCGCCGATCTCGGCAAGAAGATTGGTGACGCGGACACAAAGGCGACCGACGCGCAACGCCGCGGTGATAACGCGTGGGTTCTGACCGCGAGTGCGTTGGTCCTACTGATGACCCCCGGACTCGCACTCTTTTATGGCGGCATGGTCCGCAAGAAGAACGTTCTCGCCACCATGATGCAGAGTTATGCCGCGATGGCGGTCGTTGGACTGTACTGGGTCGCGGTCGGCTATGGGCTCGCGTTCGGCGAATCGCAAGTCATCATGCCGGACGGGCTCGCGGTCGCGATGTTCGGCGACGATGCCAAGGGCGGCGGGATCATCGGCTGGAGTAGCAAGCTCTTCTTTCTCAAAGGCGTTGAACCGACGGAGATTCTGCCGGGTTACAACATCCCGGTCTACACGCACGTCATGTTCCAGGGCATGTTCGCGATCATCACGCCGGCCCTGATCTCGGGTGCCGTCGCCGAGCGAATTCGCTTCTGGCCCTGGACGATCTTCATGATCCTGTGGATCACGCTCGTTTACTGTCCCCTCGCCCACATGGTCTGGGCGTTCGATTGGTTCTACATGGACCCCGCCACTCCTGGCGGTGCGATCGGCGCGACGGCCACCGGACTTCTCGGCAAGGCCGGGGCACTGGACTTCGCCGGTGGAACGGTCGTGCACATCGCGGCCGGGTTCGCCGGGCTGGCGTGCATGCTTGCACTCAAGAAGCGATCGGGATACCCACAGCAGGCCATTCACCCGAACAGCATGGTACTCACCTTGATCGGGGCCGGCCTGTTGTGGTTCGGTTGGTTCGGTTTCAACGGCGGCTCGGCCCTCGGGGCCGGCGACCTGGGCACCACTGGTTTCGCGACCACCCAGGCGGCCGCCGCGGCCGCCGGCCTGAGTTGGATGCTCATCGAATGGATCTTCAAGGGCAAGCCGACGGC
>JANLUE010001284.1:0-7896 GCA_031363325.1 Gemmataceae bacterium | reverse complement strand
CGCCCTCTCGACCGGCACGCCAACTTCCGCACAGCACACGAAGAACGAACCTAAACCAGCGACCGCGCCAGCGACTCGGATCGGCACCGCCAAGTTACGTGCCGCCCGGCCGATCGGCGATGCGCGCTACAGCGCCGACGGCAAACGGATCGTCGGTTACGCGGGCGGGTTGATCTACGTCTGGGACGCGGCCGATGGCACCGTCCTGCGAACGATGGATACGAAGCTCGCGGTCCTCGACGACCCGAACGCGCTCGGCGACAAGGAGATGGCGTTCGCCATCCATCCGAAGAAGTCGCTCGTCGCCTGCGGCGGCCAGCGCGACGACAAGATGGTCATGCAGGTTTGGGACTTCGAGTCGGGCAAGTCGATCGCCGAGCAGCCATCGCGATTCGACGCCTTGAAGGCGCTCGAGTGGGTGGCCGATGGCACCAAGCTCGTCGAGCGGTCGAACATCGGTTGGCGACAATCGACCGGGTGGAAGTTGGTCGTTCACGACGAGGCGTTGACCGAGCTAAAGTCGATCGATCTGCCGCAAAAATACGGCGATCATTTCACGGTGATGCGAGCCATGCCCAAGGGCGACGAAGTCCTGTTGTGGCAGGAGAATCGGCGCCCGGAAATCTTCGACATCGAGACCGGAGCCGTCCGCCGCGAACTCGACTACAAGTGCGACGGGCCATCCGACCTGGGCGTATCCCGGGATGGCACCAAGATCGTCGCGACGCAAATCAATGGTCTCGCGATCTTCGACGGCGAAACGCGAATCGACTTGCCGGTTCTGCGCTCGAGCTGGGAGAAGCCTCGGCCCCTCATTTCGCCGGATGGCAAGACGGCTTACGTCTGGGATCATCGGCCGATCGCCTACGACACGGCCACCGGCAAGGAAAAATGGAAGGCGACGTTTCGGACCGCGCACACGGTTCGCGTTCGGCATTGCGACGTGTCGGCCGACGGCCTGACGCTGCTTGCCCGGCACGGGCACACGCTGGTGCCAATTGACACGCGCACGGGCACCGAACGGAGCCCGGCCGACTCGCCGACCTGGCCGGCGAGCTTCAACTGGTCGCCGGACGGCAAGATGCTGTTCTCGCGGGCCACTCGACACGACCGCACGTGGACGGCCTGGGACGCGACTACTGGTCGACGACTGTACGACCTGCAGCCGATGGGCTTCGCTCCGAACGACGACTGGAAGATGCTCCCCGATCTGTTCTTCATCAATGACGGTAAGGAAATCGTCGTTGGCATCGAGCGCTCGGAATCGACGGAAATGACCGGTGCGAAGGAACTGCTCGTCTTCGACTCGGCCACCAGCAAGTGCCTGCGCCGGCTCGGCGAGCCGTTGCCGACGGATACGTTTCGCTGGATGCACCCGATCGCGGTGGAGCCCAATGGCAGATCGGTCTTGATGCAGGAATACGCCGTGAACCCGGCGGGCGGAGGAATCCCCGGGGCCGGTGGCGGCGCGCCGGCGGCCAGCAGTATCGAAGTGTATCAACATCGCAACGTGCACTGGGACCCGGTGAAGCAATCGGCCGCGCTCGAATGGACGATCAAGGGCTACCGCACCGAGCCGCCGCGACACTATTTTCCGTGGGTCGTTTCGGTCGCGGCCGCGCAGCCGACCACGGCCGACCTCGGCAAGAAAGAACCCGCGCGGATTCGCCTGTACAACCCGGTCAACGGCCAACTCGTCTACGAGCTGCGGACAGCGTTCGAGGCCGCCGAGCCGGACCGCGTTCAGGGCAACTTTCTGTTGGCGGTCGGGCACGACAGTCGCTGGGTCAAGAAGTTCAATTCGATGCGCTATGAGGCGATCGCGCCGATTGGCCACGACCTCTGGGAATTGCCGACCCGGTCGAACGTCCGCGTCTTTGAAACCGAGAAACACGCCAAGGTCGTACTCGGGCCCGGTGCGGAGTATGTGCTGCGAGTCCTCGACGATCGCACAATCGCCGTGCATGAACCGTTCGCCCTGAAGAAGACGGTCACCACCGTGAAGGTCGCCGATCGGCCCGAGAAGTTCGAGTTTTCGCCGGACGGTCGGCGCGTGGCCGTCTCGCTCGCCGACGCGTCGATCGTGTTCCTCGAAACGACCTCGTGGCGCGGCACGTTGAATGACGCTTTGGCGAAGGCTGTGCCCGCGGAACTGGGGTCACTCGTCGACGCTTTGGGCAAGGACGCAACGGCCGGCCTCCGGGCGGCCCGACTGTTGAGCGCGGCCGGCGACAAGGGCGTCGCAATCCTGGCTGAGAAGATCAAGCCGTTCGTGGGGCCGGACAAAGCCCAGGTTCAACAGTGGATCGCCGACCTGGACTCCGCCCGCTTCGCCGTCCGGGAGAAGGCGGAACTCGAGTTGCGGAACCAGGGGTCAAGCGTCGAGGTCTCGCTTCGCGAAATATTGAAGGCGGGCGCTTCGACGGAAGCCCGCGAACGAATCGAAAAACTCGTGGGGATCATCGAGCGTCGCGAAATGACCCCGGCCGAGTGCCGCGAAGTCCGGGCCGTGCAAGCCTTGAAGTGGATCGACAGTGAAGGGTCGCGAATGCTCCTCGCGAAATGGGCGATGGGGGACGCGAACGCGACGTTGACGAAAGCGGCGAGTCGTTGAAATGGGGCGAGGCCGCCAGGACGACTCGACAGTCGCACTGGGGTTTAGATCGTCATCGACGAAAAGCCCCCATCGACCACGATGTTCTGACCCGTCACGAATCCCGAGGCCTTCGGCGCGGCCAGCCATACGACGGCACCAGCCAGTTCCTCTGCCGAGCCGAACCGGCCCATCGGTGTGTGACCGATGATCTGTTGGCCGCGCTCGGTGTAAGAACCATCGTCCTTCAATAACATGCGGCGATTCTGTTCGGCTGGGAAAAAGCCGGGAGAAATGGCGTTGACGCGCACGCCTTTCGTGGCCCACTCGCGCGCCAGGAACTTGGTGAGGTTCAGGACGGCCGCCTTCGACGCCGAATAGGCTACCACGCGCGAGAGCGGCAGGATCGAAGCCATCGAGGCGATGTTGATCACGCTACCCCGCCCAGCCGCGACCATCGTCTCGCCGAACACCTGGCTCGGCAACAACGCCCCGCCGAGCAGATTCAGGTCGAACACCGCGTTCCAACCTTCGGTGCTCAGCTTGCAAAAGTCGCCCCCAGGTGGAACGGTCCCTTCCGGCTTGTTGCCACCCGCTCCATTCACGAGGACCGTGATCGAGCCAAACACTTTGAGAATCGCATCGCGGCACGCGACCAGCGAGCTGCGATCCATGGCGTCAGCGGCAACGAAAAGCGCCCGACCGCCCGCCGACTCGATTCGCTTAACGCAGGCAACCCCGCGTTCTTCGCTGCGCCCGACCACCGCCACGCGGGCCCCGGCCGACGCCAGCGCCTCGGCCATCGCCCCGCCGAGCACGCCGGTCCCACCCAGGACCGCGGCCGTTTCATTCGACAGATCGAACAGGTTCATGTCGGCCCCACAAACAACGGCTTCAGGTGGCAGGCGTAGAAGTTTTCGGTGGCGTCGGCGGCTGATGGCTTCGAGGCCGGGGATTCTCGAGGTTCACGCGACTGGAGCAGGCACAGTTGAACGGGCAGTACGGTCCGTCAATTCCTGAAGTGTTCGCGCGTCGTCTTGCAAGCGCGAGGAATTGCTCTCAACAGGTGCGGCCACAGTAGACAATGGGGCTTTCTCGACGACCCATCCATCCATCGAAACGATTGAGATTTCTTTGTCGACGAGATCGGCGACCGCAATGGAGGCGCAGTTCGCGACCGCCTCCATATCGCCCGCTCGAAGGCGACCTGTCAACTCAGTGACTGACACGTATCGGCGCGGAACCTTCAACGCGCGGAACGCGTAGAGCGCTCCACTCGCGAGACCGCTCGCCCAGTTCGAGCGACTGTACGTCGACGAGAGTTCGTCGGCCCCTTCGACCGAAATCGTCGATTCCGGAGTGAATTGGACGATTTCCCCGCCGATGAACTCCGCGCCCAGCTGGAGCCTCAGTTGAACGTGACGATCCTTCGACGAGAGCTTCACGCCAATTGACTTCAACAGGCCATTGGATCGATGCTCATCCATGTCAGACCTCATAACGGGAAATCGCGTCGCCTGAACAGTGTCCGCCTTGTGCAATGATCCCACCCACGGCAACGAGCAAGCAGTCGGGTGCGCACTGAAAGGTGCCGGACAAGTTGTTGATTGATAACACCTCTCCGTTTTGACCGAGGGTCAATTCGCCTGCGGCAACGGCCGGTCTAGAGCCACCCAGAACTCGAGGATGCATGTGAGGTCCGTCCGGGCCGACCCAAACGACTCCGGAGCAGTCCTGGACAAAAACGTAAACACCCGCGGCAATGGGTGCCGAAAACCGAACGACCTGCTCGTGTCTCCTGTAGCTCGCTAAATCTTTGGGAGCGTACGCAGTGAGCGGCATGCCCGCCCTTTCACGGTAATTTACACGACGGCGGCGTTCCGTGGAAGGCCACGCCCAGGACTGCGGCCGTTTCATTCCACAGCTTAAACAGGTTCATTTCGCCCCCACAAACAGCGGCTTCACATGCCGGCCATACAAGTTTTCGGTCACGTTGCGCGAGATCGACTCTTCGCACGCTTCGAGCATGGTCAGGTAGCGTTGGCCCATCTGGGCGGCGACTTTGAAGCCGACGTGTATGAGCTGGCGAAGGTGCGGGTTGAAGCCGGGGTTCGTCTGGTCATGTCGCAGGGCCGACGTGAACTCCGTGGCCGACCAGCCGTTGACGGTCTCGGCACTTGGTAGCTTCGCCGGGTTGATGTCGATCACGGACGCATAGGGGGCACACAGGTCGACCTTTTTCTTCAGGGCTAGCGCGTAGATTTCCTTCGCGAGCGTTAGCCCCTCGCCGCCCGATTCGGCGAGGCCGATCACTTCTTCGAGCCACGTTGTCCCGGCCGTTTTGACGTGCAGGCCCGCGCCGGTGTCGGCCAGCGCCCGACAGATCGGCTCGTAGATCGAGAACTTGTCGCTGCCCGAATGGACGCTCAGTTTCAGGTTGGATGGCAGTCCGAATTTCTGGATCGCGAACGCGATGACGGCCAGGTCGTCGCGGAACTCCGTTTCGAATTGTCGCAAATCGCCGACGTAGTCGACGCCCTTGTTGAATCGACCCGTGAACTTCGGCGCGATCGTCTGGACCGGCACGCTGGCGTCGGCGAGGGCCGCGAGGATGAATAGCAACTCGGGGGGAGTTTGCGGTGAATCGGTCTCGTCCATCGAGACCTCGGCGATGATGTTGCCGGCCCCCTTCGCGGCCGCGATCTTGGCGTAGATCGCGCCGGCGTCCTGCGTGGCCTTCAGGTATTTGCCGGCGATTCGCTCGATGTCGGACCGACCGATCGCGAACGCCTCGCGGATGCCGGGGATCACAATCTTGCCGATCAGGTCGGCATGACGATCGACGAACGCGTAGATGGCACTTTTGTCGGCCGGCTGGCCGATCGAATCGGCGACGTCGATTGTGAAGAAATCGCAGGGGGCCAGGAACCGATCGACGGTGTCCAGTCGAATGTGATCGGCATCGAGGTGATAGGGCTTCGTCCAGCCGAGTTCTTTCACGGCCCGGTCAGCCGCCAGGCGCGTGGTCGCCGGTTCGGAGCCGATGATCGTGTGCTCGCGATTGGATTTGTTCCAGACGGGGATGACCTCGACGCCCCGCTCGGCGGCCAACAGGCAAGCCTGCAATTGGGCTTTCGCCTGATGGGCGAACCGGTCGCCGACGCCAATCGAATATTTGGAGAGAGTCAGCATGATCGATCCGCCGCCGGGCACGGCTAACGTACCGACCGGCGAATCGACTTCCAATGGAAACGATTCGGGGCGGCCGCGTATAAATCTCTTCGCCACATCGTCCGCCCATGAAATCCGCACTCGAAGGGTTCCAATGCGTTTCTTCCGCTTCACGGCCATGGCGATCGTTACCGCTCTTGCGGCCCTGTTGCTCGCGATCCCGGACGCACGCGCCTGCACTCGTGCCGTGTATTTCGGCAAGGAAGGCCAGACCGTCACGGGCCGATCGATGGACTGGATCGAGGACATGCACACCAACCTCTGGGTTTTCCCACGCGGCCTGAAGCGGGACGGCGGGCTTGGCGAAGCGTCTTTGAAATGGACGAGCCAATACGGCAGCGTGATCGCCTCCGTCTACGAAGGGGGCACGGCCGACGGGATGAACGAGAAAGGCCTCGTCGCCAACTTGCTCTATTTGGCCGAATCGGAGTACTCACCGCTCGACGACAAGCGGCCGGCGGTCGTTATTTCCGCCTGGACGCAGTACGTGCTGGACAACTTCGCCACCGTGTCCGACGCGGTCGCCGAATTGAAGAAGGAGACGTTTCGGATGGTGACCGTCGAGGCACCGAACGGCGCCAAAGGGACGGTTCACCTGTCGATCTCGGACGCCTCGGGCGATTCGGCCATCTTCGAGTACGTGAAGGGCAAACTCGTGATCCATCATGGCCGCGAACATCAGGTCATGACCAACTCCCCCGTGTTCGACCAGCAAATCGCGATCAACAAGTACTGGCAACAGATCGGCGGGACGATCATGTTGCCCGGCACCAACCGCGCGGCCGACCGCTTCGCGCGGGCGGCGTTCTACATCAACGCCTGCAAGCAATCGGCCGACGCGCGCGAGGCGGTGGCGAGCGTGTTCAGCGTCATGCGAAATTGCAGCGTGCCACGCGGGTTTGGCACGAAGGAACAGCCCAACATTTCGTCGACGATCTGGCGAACGGTCGCGGACCAGAAGAATCGCGTGTACTTCTACGAAGACACCGCGAGCCCGAGCATCGTCTGGGTGAAGCTCGACACAATCGACTTCAAAGAAGGCTCCGGCACGCGCAAACTGACGATGACCGGGAAGCACGAACTCGTCGGCGACCAGTCGGCCAACTTCAAGAAAGCGGAGCCCTTCAAATTCCTGGCACCGACGGTGAAATGAAAGACTATTTCCCAAACCCCTTCGTCACCGGATCGTAGGCCGCCAATTCGTCGGGTCGTTCCGCATCCCACCGGGCCAACGGAACCATCACGGGCGGCGGCCGACCGGGCCCGCCGCGTTCCGGTGGCGGAAAAACTCGGACCGCGACGACGACTCGCGTTGCATCCGTCAGGCCGGCCTGCTCCAACCGCCAGCGGACGTGGGCCGTCAGCGAGCGGCGAAACACCGTGACGTACTCACGGACATCGTTCCGCCACGCTTCGCCCTGGCGCTCGAAGGCTTCGGGGGACCAATTCGAATAGACCAGGGCGTACGACATTTCGCGGTAGAACAGCCGATAGTCGCGGGCATCGAAGCGAGTGTAGTGTTCCACGTCGGCCGGCTCGAAGGGGCTCCGGAGCTCCAATTGCTCGCCGTCACTCGAAGTAACTTGCAACGTGAGAAAGGTGCCGCATTTGCCGAAGGTCGGCGCGAACAGCGACCAGCCCTGAACCTGGGCAGTCGCTTCGCCCCACCGGTCGCACGCCGAGCCGATCGCTTCGATGGTTTCCTGAATCGACGCCGATTCGCTGACCCGCCCGGTCGCCTGATAGCTCACGAGCAATTCGTCCGGCACGGGTCGCGGCTCGCGGGGCACGAGCAAGGCGACGTTCGACAACGGTAGATAGACGAGTTCGACGCAAACGAACGCACCAATCAAATACGAAACGACGCGGGCCATAGTGTTCATTCCTCGGTCAAACAATGACATCCCGCCCGCGTGGCATCTCGGGATAGTCGCCCCACTGCTGATCCCATTGCACTTCGATGCCCGTTTCCCGCAGCGCGCCGATGCCCAGCAACGTCAGTCGATTCTGGCCGACATCGAGGCGTTCGAGATGGCCGATGTCGGGCGAGCGAGCCAAGAGAAGGGCACCGT
>JANLUE010001275.1:0-4763 GCA_031363325.1 Gemmataceae bacterium | reverse complement strand
TCAGGCCGTACATCTCCTGCGTGGCGGCTGTTTCGCCCGTCAGGTCGGTAACACGCGGCACGGCGAGTTGCATCTTCGCGGCCAACTCGTAGCTGGCGATGCGGGCGTCGAGCGCCGGGTTGCCGGGCCGGTCGGCCTTGTGCAATTGATCGAGCTTCGCCACGAGGTCGCGTTCGATGCGGGTGACGCCCTCCACCCGCGGTGAATCGGGCTTCAGGTTCAACACGGGCGAACCCGTCGAACGGAAACGCGTGCCCTGGTAGACGGGCGGCAGGAACCCGGCCTGCCAGTTCTCGACGCCATTCACCGGCAGACCCTGGGGGTCGTCGAGCACGACGTAGGCCGGCAGGTTCTGATTCTCGCTCCCGAGCCCATAGACGACCCACGAGCCCCAGACCGGACGACCGGGGGCCATCTTGCCGGACTGAGCAATGTACACGGCCGGCTCGTGCGTCAGGTTGGTCGTGTACATCGAGCGAATGAACGCGACATCATCGACGACCTTGGCGAATTGCGGCATTACTTCGGAAACCCACGCCCCGCACTTGCCATGCTGAGCGAATTTGTACGGGCTACGCATTAGGGCACCGGCATCCTTGATGAACTCGACCTCGCCGGCGATCTTGTCGAAGTACGGCTTGCCGTGATTGCGTTCGAGCTCCGGCTTCGGGTCGAACAGATCCATCTGACTCGGCCCGCCATTCATGAAGAAGTGAATGACACCCTTGGCCTTGGCGGGAAAGTGCGGCGCGCGTGGCTTCAGATCGGCGATCGGCTCGGCGGCTCGAACCCGATCGGCCGCGAGCAAATGCCCGAGCGCCGCCGCGAACGCGGTGCCGGAAACATCGGACAGGAAAGCACGGCGATTCATGGGGAGGGGTGCTCCACGATCAGTGGCAAGCGAGCCGGCGGTGGAATCTTTCAAGGACGAAGGCTCCAAATCAAGTGGCAAGGAGAGTCGGCGGCGCTATCGAGTTCACCATGACAATGCCACCTGTTTCGCCGAAAGCCGACGACAAGGCGAACCCTGTGGCATTATCACCTGAAATGTCGTGAACGGGCCACGAACTTGAATCTGGCGACGAGAACTTGAAACTGTTCGGATGCACTTGTTCATCAGCGCCGGCGAACCGAGTGGCGACTTGCACGGCGCGAGCCTGATCCGGGAACTGAAGCGGCTCGACCCGAACGTGCGGCTCACCGGCTTCGGCGGCGACAAGATGACCGCCGCGGGTTGCGAATTGCTCTACCCGCTCTGCCGACACTCGGTCATGTGGTTTCTCCACGTCTTCAAGCAAATCCGTTCGTTCATGCGGCTCCTCGACCAGGCCCAGGAGTTCTTCCGCAAGGAACGACCCGATCTGGTGATCGTGATCGACTATCCGGGGTTTCACTGGAAGCTGGCGGGTCGCGCGAAGGCCGAGGGGATCCCGGTCGTCTACTTCGTCCCGCCGCAGATTTGGGCCTGGGCCCGCTGGCGCGTCAAGAAGATGCGCCGACTCATGACCCACGTCCTTTCCTGCTTGCCATTCGAACACGACTGGCTGACGGCTCGCGGCGTGCCGTCGACCTACATCGGTCATCCCTACTTCGACGAACTCGCGAACCAGACACTCGACGAATCGTTCGTGACGGTCGAGCGGGCCAGGCCGGGTCGAATTGTCGGCATCTTGCCCGGCTCGCGAAATCAAGAGGTTTCGCGGAACATCCCGGAAATGCTCCGGGCCGCCCGGGTGTTGAACTCGCAGGTGCCCGCCACCCGCTTCCTGGTCGCCGCTTTCAACGAACATCAGGCGGCGATCGCTCGCGAAGTCGCGGCCGACTGGCGGATGCCCGTCGAGGTCCACGTGAACCGCACGCCGGAGATCATCGAACTGAGCGAGTGTTGCGTGGCCGTCTCGGGCTCGGTGAGCCTGGAACTGATGTACCGCCGCACGCCCGCCGTTATCGTCTATCGATTGAAGCGCATCGACCTGAAAGTCGCCCGGCTCATGAAGAAGGTACCGTTCATCACACTCGTGAACTTGTTGGCCAACGAAGAAGTGTACCCGGAGTTCCTGACCGATCGCGACCCGTCGGCCCGCGTGGCCGAGCGCTTGCGCGAATTTCTGGACGACCCGGTTCGGCGAAGTTACGTCGTGGGTCGTCTCGACGCCTTGTGCGCCGACGTGGCTCGCCCCGGGGCCTGCGCGACGGCCGCTCAGTTTCTGCTCCACGTGGCGAGCAGCGCGAACCCGGTCGCCCGCTGAACCGACACCGAATGAGGTCCGACGCGCGACACGAAGGGAATCGACTACCGAGTCACCCTCGGCTAGCTTAACCTCGTCTCTACACGATCCGCGCCGTCGAAGCCGGAACTCACGTACCAAAGTCGAGCAATGAGCGACCGCCAGCGACTGCTTCTGTCCCCCTACCGATTGCCGACCCATCACCAGGTCTACCTGAATGAAGACGAGATGTCGGCCTGGCTGAATGGCTACATCGTCCTCTGGCATCCGGCCCTGTTGCTCGGTGGCGAACGGCCGCCGCGCGTCGATTCCGCCTACGACCACGAACAACCCGTCGCCGGGCGGGCCTACGTTTTGCCCGAATCCCCCCCGCAATTCCTGCCCGACGACTGGGCCGACCGCGTCCAGCGCAATGGCGCGTTGAAATTGCCGGCGCATACCGATCGTACCGCGACGTTCGATGCGATGATCGAAGCGGTTCGGGCGGCCGGCGCGACCGACGAGGGGCGGGAACATTTCGCATCGACGCAACACGATGCGTTGTTGAATTTGCCGATGGACCGCGTGCGGCCGTTCCTCGGCCTCGGGTTCGGCTACCTGATGATCGATTCGCTGTTCGAGGCCATGGACCACGAACGGATCATCGACGTGGCCGGCTTCTGGGCCGACGTTCAAGCGGCGCTCGCGAACATCGACGCGCCCGAGGAACACCTGAAGGCCGCCGCCGCGAAGCTGCTCGCCGCCCGCGAAGTCCTTTACGCCGTCAACATTCATCTGCTCGACATCTGGCACCTGACCGAGAACAAACTCGATGCCATCGCGCCGGCCGCGTTCCATTCGGGCTCGCCGTTGAACGTCATGGCCACGGGTCGAACGCTCGAGAAGTTGGTCGAAGTTGAGCCCGCCCGTGCGGCCGAGTTGCGAGCCAAACTCGACGAGGCCGTTCAACCCCCCGTCCTGGAAGTGATCGGCGGGCCGTATGTCGAACGCGAAGACGCGCTGATGGCGATCGAATCGCAATTGTGGAACTTGCGCAAGGGTCGCGGCGCTTCCAAAAATGCGGTCGGTGCCAACGTCGAAGTCCTGGCCCGCCGACGGACGGCCAACCATCCGCAAATTCCGAGTTGGGTCCAGGCGAGCGGCCTGCGCCGGGCGTTGCTGGTCGCGTTCGATGGGGCCGTCGTGCCGAACCATCGGGCAACCGTGGTCAACTGGACCGCCCCCGATGGCAAGTCGATCGATGCGTTCACGCGTTTGCCGACGGCCGCGCACAAGGCTGAGACGTTCTTCAACCTCGTCTACACGCTGCATCAATCGATCTCGCGCGACAGCGCCCCGACGCTCGCGATCGTTCACGAAGCCGAGCCCGCCAACCCGCTTTACGAAGACTGGCTGGCGTTGAGCCGGCTCGGCCCCGTGCTCGGCGAATGGACCACGTTTTCGCGCTATTTCAGCGATGCGCTCGCCGGCGAGTACATCGGCACCACGAACCCGGACGAGTTCTTTTCCGACTACCTGGAGGAACGGACCAACGCCCATCGACCCGACCCGGTCAGCGCCTTCGCGGTCCACGCTCGGCAACGTCGCCGCTTCGATTCGGCCTGGACGTTCGCCGCGCTGCAACGATGCCTGAGCGCCGCCGGCCCGACCGACGAAGACAACGCCCTGCTCGCCAAACTCAAATCGAGCGAGGACGACTTCGAAGCGACTGGGCTCGACGCCATTCCGGGCAGCGATCGCGGCGGCAACGTCGATGAAGCGTGGGCCAGGAAGCTGGCCGAACGATTGCAAATTCGGTCGGCCGACAATCAGCCGGGGTTCCTGATCCTCAACCCGTGCGCGTTCACTCGACGCGTCGCGCTCGAACTCGAAGGCGTGTCGAGTCCGCTCGCGCTCGAGGGGCCGATCAAGGCGGTGCAGGTCGATGGCTCGTCGGCCCGCATCGTCGCGGAAGTCCCCCCGCTTGGCTTCGCCTGGCTGCCGGCGCGGGGGCCGGCCGGCACCGTCAACATGAAGCCGCGGATTCGCATGGCGGACGGCAACACGGTTCGCAACGAGTACTTCGAGGCCGAGATCGACCCGGCCACCGGCGGCTTGAAGGCGTTCCGCGACGCCCGCACGCGCACGCCGCGCATGGGCGTGCAACTCGTCTACAACCCCGGCTGCAAGACCGAAGGGACCGGCGTTCGCGTGACACATTCGGGCGCTTCGCTCGGCGAGCTGGTGAGTGACGGCCGAATCCTCAACGAACAGAACGAGGAACTCGCGACGTTCTCGCTGCGACTGCGGGCCTGGCTGACGCGACCCGTTCTCGACGTGCGAATCGAGATCGTTCCAAAGCACGCCCCCACGGGTTATCCGTGGCACGCCTACTATGCCGCCCGATTCGCCTGGCGCGAGGAACGTTCGGCCATATTGCGCGGCGTCAACGGACTCTCGATGCAGACCGGCCATACCCGGCCCGTCACGCCGGACTTCCTCGAAGTGAAGCTCGGCCGGTCCGGCACCACGATCCTGACCGGCGGCCTGCCGTTC
>JANLUE010001249.1:0-1446 GCA_031363325.1 Gemmataceae bacterium | reverse complement strand
GCCACCGCGTGGACACGGTCGCCGTGGCCGCGGAAGGTTCGTAGCTCCGTGCCGGTCGCCGGGTCCCAAACCTTCACCGTCCAGTCGTTGCCCGAGGTGGCGAGTCGGCCATCGCGGGCAAACGCCAGGCCGTAGGCACCCGATGAATGAGCCCGTAGCACCAGTCCCGCTTGACCCGTGGCCGAGTCCCAAAAGCGGACCGTCCCATCGTTGCCGGCCGAGGCGAGTCGCTTGCCATCCGGGCTGAAGGCGACCGCGTGAATGCGCGACGTGTGGCCTTCGAGTTTCAAGAGCGTCTGGCCCGTCGCGGTGTCCCAGACGCGGACGGTCTTGTCGTACCCGGCCGTCGCGACTCGAGTGCCGTCCGGGTTGAAGGCGATCGCGATGACCGCGTCGGCGTGGCCCTTCAGGGTTTGCAGGACTTTGCCGGAGATCGCGTCCCAGATCAGCGCCTGCCGATCCCAGTGGGCGGCCGCGAGCATCGAACCATCCTGGCTGAACGTGAGGGACTTTACTGGCCCGGTGCCCGCACCGCGAAATTCGTCGATCCCGCCTTCGGAATCGAACAGATGAACGATGCCGTCGGATGTTGCCGTCGTGAGTCGCCGGCCATCCGGGCTGACGGCCATCGAGTGGGCCTGTGTCGGCAAGGTTCGGCGCCGTTCCTCAAGTTCGCGACTGCCGTCGATGTCCCAGGTCCGCAGAATCGAGTTGTCACTCAACGCGACGAGGTGACGGTTGTCCGGCAGGAACGCGACGCCGACGACGGGCGAGCCGTGGTTCGAAAGCACCCGCAGTTCGCGAGCCGGCGGCTCGTCGGACCAGGGGCTCGCATCCCACACTTTGATCGAGCCATCGGCACCGGCGGTCGCCAGCAACCAGCCGTCCGGGCTGAACGCGACGGCCCGTACCGTGTCGGTATGGGCTCGAATCGTCAGCACCTCGCGGCCCGAACGCGTGTCCCAAACTTTGACCGTCTGATCCTGGCTGCCGGACACGAGTCGGCGGGCATCGGGGCTGAACGCTGACGTGAAGATTGGGTCGGTATGCCCGTGGAGGTTGAACAATTCGCGACCCTCGACCGGGTCCCAAAGAATCAATTCTCCGGGTTCGCTCCGCGTCAAATCGCCGCCGCCGGACGCCGCCAGTTTGCCATCGCGACTGAAGGCGAGGTTCTTGACGACGGTCGTGTGGCCGCGAAATTCGCGGAGCAGTTCGCCGTTCGCCGAATCGTACAGAAACACGGCGGGGTCGTGGGTCGTCACGCCGATTCGGCCGGTCGAGTCGATCGCGAGGCCATAACGATTGAGCCCCCCGGTGGGGCCGATCGAACGCACTTCCGCTCCGGTCGTCGCGTCCCAGAGTTTCACGCTCTTGCCCGTCAAGGAAACGATGTTCCGGCCGTCCGGCGTGAACGCGACCCGGACGACGGCCTCGTCGAGGTCG
>JANLUE010001248.1:0-1728 GCA_031363325.1 Gemmataceae bacterium | reverse complement strand
CAAACCATCGAGGTCGCCGAACAAAGCCCCCAACTCGGCCGCGATCGTCTGCACGTCGATGGCCGACTCGGTCAGTTCGCGAGCGAGGAGATGGGCGTCCGAGTAACGATCGAATTCGAGCGCGTCGAACCCGTAGGACGCCGAGCCTTCGAGCAGGCCGCGAATTCGATTGACCGGCCCGGTCGCCTGGCGGTCGCCGGTCGGCAGGTCGCGAAGCGTGTGTTGATCGAAACGCGTGGCGACGCGACGAAGTCGGTCGGCCCCGGCGCGAAGTTCGTCCGCGAAGCGGGCGAAATCGCCGAGTCGCTGTTCGACCGTCGCGCGAGTCGTCACGAGTTCGACGAGCAATCGGACCATTTCGTCGAGACGTTCGACGGGCACGCGGAGCGAAGTCGAAGCGGACGCTCGTTCCGCGACCTTCGGAGCCGCCGGTGCGACGACCGGGACGATTTCCGGAATGGGCTCTTCGACCGATTCCACTGGAACTCTGGATTCCGGCACTTCGACGAGAATCGATTCGTACGTCTCGAACAGCCGCGCCGCGCTGTCGTCGTCCTGGCCTTCCGTCAGACCTTCGAGCGCGTCGGCCGTCGCCACGAGCAAGCGAACTTCGTCGTCCGCGACGGCCCGACCGGCTTCGTGCAAGCGATCGAGCAGATCCTCCATGCGATGGCTGAGCTTGGCGACTGACTTGAGCCCGACGGCCCCGGCCGCCCCCTTCAACGAGTGAACGGCGCGACGAAGCCCCTGGATCAACTCGGGCGACGTGCGATTCGCTTCAATTTGCGGCAGGACGGTTCGAATCGTCGCGAACAAGTCCTCCGCCTCGGCCTGGAAGATTTCGCGAAGCTCGCCGTCGAGTTCGCGCTTCGCCGGGACGGGGGTTACTTCGATCGGCAACGGCTCGATGGGAACATCGAACTCGACATCGAGCGGAATCTCGATGTCGCCGAAATCGCCCGGGGACTCACCGTAGGCCTCGAGCGGATCGAAATCGATCTGCAAGTCGGCGAGCGGATCGGGTTCCGCAAGTGTCGTTCGGCCGCCGAGACGAGCCGTAATGTTGCGGATCTGCGTGAGATCTTCGATGGTCCCGGTGCGGCCGTCAATCAGGCCGGCCGTTGTATCGGCGAGCAGATCGACGGCGATCGGATAGTCGATTTCCGCGTCGAACGATTCCTGCGCGAGGCCGCTCGCCAGATCGCAGACGTAGTCTTCGAGGTGCTCGGCCATCTGGCTGAGCACGCCGAAGCCGAGCATGCCCGCGGCACCCTTGACGCAGTGAAACATGCGGGCCGCTTCTTCGAGGACGTCGACGCGCGTCGAGTCCGCGGCGAAGTCGCCGATCGCGGTTCGCATCGTGGGCAGATAGTCCGCCACTTCCGCGACGAAGCCATTCAAAACATCGAGGTCGATTCGGTCGTCCACGATTGCCTCGCGCCAGGTGTGTATGTTGTTTCGACGATCACCGACGCGTTGGGCGTCCGGTTTGGGCGAGCGCAGCGACGTCAGTCGCCCGTCAACGCCGACTCATGCGAGGCTCATGGGGCGACTGACGTCGCTCCACTCGCCTGATTTCCACGAACTTCTAAACACGAAACAGAATGAAACCTGGAGTTTGGGAAAGGCGAGCCGGGGGGCGTTAGCCCCTCGGGTGACGCCGTGTTTGCTTTCCCCTTCCAAGCAAACAACTGAGGGAAGCCATTGCGGCGTCACCCGAGGGGCTAA
>JANLUE010001239.1:0-2649 GCA_031363325.1 Gemmataceae bacterium | reverse complement strand
GAGCAAGGACCCGGCAGCTTACGCAGCCGGTTCGCCGTTGCGGCGCGGGGCGAGGTTTGGAAACTTCAGGTTTCAATCCGACTCGGGTTTAGTTGATGGGCATCGGGGCGGTTTTTTCGCTTTGATCGTGCCTTATCTGTGCCAATCGCCCGCTTCTTCCACAACGTTTACGACGAACGGGGCGTCTCCTGGATCAGCCGTATCGAGGTACGACTGAATCTGTTCCGGCGTCAGGCCTGCGAGTCTTTCTTCCGGCGTCGTCCCGGCGAATCGTGTTTCCGGCGGCAGGCCGGCCAAACGTTCTTCCACTGTCAGGCCGGCCGATCGTTCTTCCACGGTCAGGCCGGCCAATCGTTGCGCGAGCGGCAATACGCCGACTCGCTCTTCGAGCGGCATCGAGTTGATGAGTTCATACTTGTCCGCCAGCGATAATGTAGGAAACAGCTCCTTGACGTAGTCGCGCACGAAATCGTCCATTGTGTATGGCATACCCAGGCCCTCCCTTTTCCAACGAGTAAACACTTTCGAGATCAGCGAACTCGCGTGCGGCGAGTTGGTCGATACGTCCAACTGTCGAACTCGATAAGTCCTCCTCGACCTCGACGACGAATGGCGAGTCCAGGAGCGAGTCGGCCAACAGGAGGCCGAACATCCGGTGCCAGTCACGTAGGTCTTCCGGGTCGTCGAACATCACTTCGCTTCGGGTTCGCGGGGCGGGCGGATTTCCCATAGGTCGGGCGTGACGGGCCCGCCGGGGCGCGCCTTCTGAATGCCGCCAACGATGATTCGGTCGCCCGGCTCGAGCCCTTGATCGATCGCGACCATCGAACGCAACGGCTGACGAACCGGGCCGGGCGGGGCGTCGGTTCCCTTCGGTGGTGCCACGCGAGCGAGCGCCCAAGCGGACGCGTCGGTCGGCCCGTTGGGCGCTTGCCAGACGCGCGTGCCGAGCGTCACCGCCCGCTTCTCGACGATCTCGTTCGCGCCCAACACGTAAACGAATCGCCCCTCCTGGCCCGTCATCAACGCTTCTTCCGGGATGACCTGTCGAGCCTTCGGGCCGCCCGATGGCACGCGAACGCGGGCATACAGGCCGGGGTACAACAGGCGGGCGTTCACTTTGCCGTTGGCTGGGTTCGGGATTCGACCCCGAATCCGGACCGTGCCTGTCGATTGATCGACCCGGTTCTCGCGGAAGTCGATGCGGCCCTTGTGCGGATAGCCTTCCTCGGAGGTCACGCCGACTTCGACCGGTGCCCCCGTTTCCTCGGCTGCCGCAAGCCCCCCAGCCCGTAGCGCTCGCTGATACTCAAGCAAGTCGCGTTCCGGCGCGTCGAAGTAGACGTACAGCGGATCGACGCTCACGATCGTTGTCAGGAGCGTCGGCATGTCCTGGCCGACGAGGTTCCCCTTGGTGACGAGCGTTCGACTGATTCGGCCGGAGATCGGCGACTTCACGTCGGTGTAGCCCAGTTGAATGTTCGCCGTCTGAAGTGCGGCGGCCGCCGCGTCCTTCGACGCCTGAGCGACGGCCAACTGGGCGGTGTTGATATCCACGGTCGCCCGCGCTTTGTCGATCTCGGACGGTGTGACGGCCCCCGGCGGTGAACGGGTCAGTCGGCCCAGTTCCGCGTCGGCCAGGCGAATCTGCGCCTTCCAGTTGTCGATGTCCGCGGCCGCCTTCGCCAGGTCGGCGGTACTTCGCGCGACGGCCGTCCGATACTCGCGCGGGTCGATCGTGTAAAGTCGAGCCCCGGCCTCGACCTCGTCGCCTTCCTTGAAGTGCACTTCTTGAAGAAGCCCCTTCACGCGGGCCTTGATCTCGACGGTCTCGACGGCTTCGAGGTGGCCGTTGTACGCGTAGAAGCTTTGCACGGGAAACGTCGCTGGCCGCGCGACGGTCACGACCGGCGGCGGCATGTCGGGCGGCTTCGCGGCCTTCCGCTGACACCCGGCCGCGCACACCCCAACCGCACAAAGGACAAACCCGACGAGTTGAAGTCGGGTCGCTGAACTTGGCATGATGAACTTCCGGGCGCTCACTCCAGTTTGTTTTATCGACCGTTCGATGAATCGTGTGTCCTGGGATGTACCGCAAGTCCGCTTCGCAAAGCGTGCGCCCAACCGAATGGTCGATTCTCACACGGGCCCGACTTTCGGAATTCTGGTCGCGACAGGCTTGCGAAATTCGCCGCGCGGAATTATCCCTTGGCGGTGGGGTGCGATGCGCGCGGACCAATTGCGGGCCGCGGCAACTCAAGAGTTGCGGGTTAGGAGTGGCGTTCAATTCTTGTTCGGCGCTGAAATGTCCCAAAATGTCCACGAATGTCCCAAATTTCAAAAGAAGTTTCTTCGTCCGACGGGCAGAGGAGGCTGTGCGTCCAACGGAAAGCGGCTTGAGCTTGGCAGAAACATGACGGCAGAAAGATAAAGTCGAAGGGAGAAATTTTTCTGCCAACATTTTTCTGTCAGACTGAGAACCGAACAGCGGAGTTAATGGCTGCCGGTGCCGAGGGAAAATGTCGCGCCCCAGTTACGGTTGGCGTTCCTCAAGTGGTAGCCCGATGCGTAAGCGAGGGTCGGCCAACTTCCGCGACGGGGAGCGCCTTCCGGTTCGCGACGCACTCCCTCGCTGACGCGTCGGGCTAC
>JANLUE010001192.1:0-3991 GCA_031363325.1 Gemmataceae bacterium | reverse complement strand
CTCCCGAAAAAACGCCGGGCAAGAAGCCCGACGCGCGGGCGACGCTCCTGTTGAGCGCCGCCCGCAACGCTGTTTCACGAGGGGCGCTCGACGAGGCGTTGACGGGCTTCGAGGAATATCTGCGGGCCTATCCGGACGATTCGGAAGTTCGCCGCGAGTTCGCGGGCCTACTCGTTCAGGCCAGCAAGCTTCGTCAGGCGGAGCGCGAGTATCGCACGGTCCTCGCGACCGACCCGGACAACGCGACCGCGCTGGCGAGTCTCGCCGACGTGTATCTGTTGATGAAGGAGTTCCGCCGCGCCGTCGCTCCGCTCGAAGCGGCTCTCGCGAAGAACCCCGAGGACCTGAACGTCGCGGTCGCCCTGGCGCGGGCACACGCGTTCGACAACAACCTGCCGCAATCGTACCGCGTCTTCGACAAATACTTGAATCGCCTGTTTCCCGGCGGGCCGATACCGAAACAATTCCCGGCCCTGCTCGTCGATCTGGGTCGATCGCTCGAATCGCTCACGTATCTCGCCCCGCTTCGCGAAGCGTCGCCGGAGAACCTGGACGTACTCGCCCAAACGGCGCGGGCGTACGCCCGGCTCGGCGATCGGAGTAGGGCGACCGCGACGATCGTCGAAATGAGCAAGGTGAAGAACCCAAGCTCGACGGCGCGGCTCGAACTCGCCGAGGCCCTGTATCAGGCGAACGAATTCGACCTGGCTTCTCTCGTGTTCTCCCAGGTGTTGCAATTCGAACCGAGCAACGGCATCGCCCAGGTGGGTATGGCCCGCGTCTTGTTGGGCCAGGGTCAATCGGGGCCGGCCTACCTGATGCTTCGCGGCCTGAACACGACCGGTCCCGCCCGCCGACTGCTCGCCCTCACGTGGGCCGAGTACCACCAGACCGTCGGCGAGTACACGCAGGCCAAGCGAATCTATCGCGACATGCTGGCGCAAGAGCCGGACGACGCTGAGATTCGGATCGCGCTGGGGCGACTGTTCGAGTTCGTTCGCGAAGACGAAAAGGCCAGGGCCGAATACTCGAAGCTCGCGCTCGGCGATGGCGGGCGCTCGAAAACCGCTCGGCTCGGCATCGTCTCGGTCCTGATCACGCAACGCAAGTTCCCCGAGGCGATCGACCTGGCGAAACATCTGGCGGCTGAGTTCCCGGCCGACGGCGAAGTTCGGGCCGCGCTGGTGCGGACGTTCGCGAAAGCCGGAAACCTTGCCGATGCCGAGGTCGGTGGCCGGGGGTTTCTGAAGGCCGACTCGCGGTACGAGATCGCCGCGTTGCCCGTTCGACTGGCGTTAGGCAAGGCCTACCTGGACTGCGGTCGACTGGCCGACGCCGCCCGCGAGTTCGAAGTGGTGGTCGCTCGACCGGAAGGGCGAGTGCCGCTCGCCTTCTATGGGTTGCTTCGCACGTCGGCGTTGCCCGACCCGTTCGCCTTGCCGAAGCCGGACCTGGAAGCGATCGCCATGCAAGTCGGCGGGCCAACGCGTGCCTTGCTGCAATTGGCCGACCTTCACGCGGCCGACCACGACGATTCCGAAGCCCTCGAACTGTTGCTTTCGGCAATGAAGACCGACCCGAACAACCTCGCCGTGTTGATTCGCCTGGCCGACCTCCGGCAACGGGAAGCGAATCGCACCTGGGACATTCGTCGCGGCATTGAGGCCGCCAAAACGGTCCTCGCGCTGTCGCCGGGCAACGTTCGCGGCATGTTAGCCCTGGCGCGAACGCAGGCGATCGGCCGCAAGTTCGACGATGCCGTCGCCACGTTCAACAAATTGATTGCCCTCGACCCCGAAGCGACCGTGCCGAAGCGTGAGAAGGCCCGCGTGCTGTTCTCGGACAATGCGTTCAACGCGGCCGAAGCGGCCTATCTCGACCTTCAACAACCGTTGCCCGCCGAGTGGCTCGGCGATCCCTCGAATTACGTTTCGCCCGAGGGAATGAAGGGGACGGCGTTCGAGGCCGTCATGCAACCGCGCTACGGCCCGGCCGACGCGATGGCCCGTTCCAACGAGGCGAACGGCGCGAAACTCGAAGCGGAAGCCAAGCGCCTGAAGGGTTGGAGCAACTACGCGGCGATCCCGGTCTACCAGGAATTGCTCGCGCTCGAACCTGCGAACACGGAGGGCCTGTTCGATCTCGGTCAGGTCTACAGCGAGTTGAAGCACACCCGTCGGGCGATGAGCCAGTATTCGGACTTGCTCCTGGCCGACCCGCCACACCGCGACGCGACCATCGCGCTCGAACGGGCCGGCCTCGAAATTCAGCCGCAATTGCACACCACATTCGACTTCTTCAATCAGCGCGGCCGCGGCGACCTCGCTTCCGTCGATCGCTACGGAATCGGGACGGCGGTGCGTTTGCCAATCGGCGACGAGGACGAATATTGCCAGCTCGGCTTCACCCGCGTTCGCTACGACCCGACGGTTGGGCCGGCGATCGACGGCAACATCCTGTCGGCGCGCGGTCAGTACAAGCCGGACGAACGCGTTCTGTTATGGGGCAATCTGAAGCTCGAATCGTACGAGACCGGCGGTCACAACGATCGGCCCACGTTCGACGCGGGCGCCCGCTACGAGCCGATCGATCTGTTCCGCGTTTATGGCGGGGGGTTCCTGGAAAACGTCGTTGAGAACGGCGGTTCGATTCGCCAGGACATCTATCGAGGCGGCATGTACTTCGGCGGCGACATTCGCCCGTCGCGTCGTTGGGACTATGGCGGCAGCTATCGCTTCGCGTCGTACTCGGACGACAACGCGATGAACGAAGGAATCCTGTTCAGCGAGTATCGGCTGACGTTTCTGCCGACCGAATTGAAGGTCGTCGGCCGCTTCACGCACCTGGAATTCGCCAAGCAAACGGACTTCCCCCCCGGTCGCCAGGGGGACATTTTGAACGCGATTCACCCGTACTTCTCGCCGAACGGCTACACGTTGTACGAAGGTCGCATCGAGTGGCTGCACTACGTGAGCCGCGACTTCTTCGCCCACGCCAACGTGTGTTATTACGGCCTGCAATACGGACTCGCCTTCGACGGTAGCCTGGAGTGCTTCCACCGCTTCCGGGCCCTCGCCCACTGGGACATCAAACCGTGGCTGAGCGTGGGAATGGACGTGAACTTCACCCTGTCCGACGTGTACAAAAACGTCGGCGCGACCGCGTATCTGATCCTGAGGCTGCCGCACTTTCATCGGTGACCGTCACAACCGCCGCGCGATGATCGCCGTCGGCCGGCCTTTGGAGATGAGTCTATCGCCGCGCGGCCAACCGCTACGAGTACCAGCTATCCCATAAGGCCAAGACGAGCCGGCCATTGTGTTCGAATTGCGGGAAACGAACCGGGTAATTCTCTTCCAGATAAGCCCCCGCGACTTCTTCCGGGCGTATCCTCGGTCGATCACCAATAAGAATGTAGTTCGCTTGGACCACGGCGTCCGGTTCGCCGGAGGCAATGACGACGGACGCCAAAGTGACCCTTCGATCGGAATCGCCCTCTCGATTGGTCGGGCAATCCGTCCCATCCAAAAGCGAAAGTCCAACGGCTTGGAACACGTGTGGCACGAAGGTCGCGCAACTCATCCCCGCCAGCCCGTCTTCTCGAACAACTTCCAAGGTCGTCGGATGAATTTGAATGCCCGTCTCCAGTTGGGCACTGAAGGGGATCGTTTTTTTGCGAAGTTTGCGCGATGCACGCGGGCAAAATAGGTCGCGACCGTGACACCTTCGTCCGCCGTCATCAATTTCGGTTTGACGATGACGTATTTCTTGAGTTGTTTGGTCCGATCGGCGATCGTCCTGGGATCGTCCTGCAAGTCGCGATGGTTGGCCAGGTGCCTGAGATGACAGTGGCCAGTTGCGGGTGCTGATCCTCCCATCGGGAGCGACCGCGTTCGTCGAAGTTCTCCAGGCAGCGAATGCCCTGCCGGAGTTCATGCAATCCTTTGTCGACGGTTCCACGACCCCAACCGAAGCGGCGTTCCGCGCGCCG
>JANLUE010001185.1:0-2471 GCA_031363325.1 Gemmataceae bacterium | reverse complement strand
CTGGTCTCGTGCGTGCTCGTGCTCGGCGAGATAGTAGAACGTAGTTCCAAGGGTCCGCCGCAACCGGGCCGCGACGAGCGGTTGAGCGGCGAAGCCCTGCCCGAGCGCCGGCAGGCTGGCGACGATGGCGTCGCGCAGGCTCACCTCCTTGCCCAGTCCGCCGTCCTGTCCCTTCGGCCGGGCCGCCGCGAACACCTTGTTCTCGAAGAACTTCACCACCGCATTTGCCTCGGCCTCCTTCGCCTGCGCCTCGACCCTCGCGGACACCGCCTTCGCTCGCTCCTCGGCCTCTGCGGCCCGTGCCGCCTCGGCCTTGGCTCGTTCGTCAGCTTCCGACTTCCGGGCGATCTCTTTCGCGTTGGCCTCGTCACGGGCGATCCCCGCCTGCCGCCGCGCTTCCACCAGCCCCAGCGTGGTGCCGACCACCCCGGCCACCAACGCGACTACGACCAACCCCGCCGCGACGACCTGTCCCCGGTTCCGTTGCACGAACTTCCGCACTCGATAGCTCGCACTCGGCGGCCCGGCCTGCACGGGCTCATGGTTCAGGAACCGCTCGATGTCCTTCGCAAAGCCGTTGGCCGTCTCGTAGCGGCGGTCGCGCTCTTTCGAGAGCGCCTTCATCACGATCCAGTCGAGTTCGCCTTTCACGAATCGGCCGAGCTTGATTGGTTCCGTTTGACGATTCGCGGCCACGTTCGGGGATGCCTCCGTCGAACTCAGGCGGCTCGATGGTGTCGGCGCTTCCTGCTCGCGGACGAGCTTCAGCATTTCGTCGAGGGAGGCCTTCTTCATCGTGTCGCGGGTCAATGGGGTGGTGCCGGTGAGCAATTCGTAGAGGATCACGCCGAGCGCGTAGATGTCGGCCCGCGTATCGATGTCGATCGCGTTGAAGCTCGCTTGCTCCGGGGCCATATACAACGGCGTGCCCATCACGCTGCCGAACGCGGTGAACAACGAATGTTCGGTGAGTTGCAACCCCGATGTCGCCTTGGCCAGGCCGAAGTCGATGACCTTCGGCACCGGCTTGCCATCGTGCGATTCGACCAGAATGTTGGTCGGCTTCAGGTCGCGGTGAATGATCCCCTTCTGATGCGCGTGCTGGACGGCGGAGCAAATCTGTTGGAACAGATCGAGGCGATGTTGGATGCTCAGCTTATGTGTGTCGCAGAACTCGGTGAGCGCGATGCCCTTGACGAGTTCCATCACGAAGTAGGGGCTCCCGGCGTCTGTCGTGCCGGCATCGAGCAGCTTGGCGATGTGCGGATGGTCCATCAGGGCGATGGCTTGTCGCTCGGCCTCGAAGCGGGACAGGACCATTTTCGATTGGCCGCGCTCGACGCGAATGAGCTTCACCGCGACGCGCCGTTTGATCGGCTCGGTCTGGTCGGCCATCCAGACGGTGCCCATTCCCCCTTCGCCGATTTGCTGAAGCAACTTGTACTTGCCGGCAACGATGGTCCCTGCGGCGGCCGACGCGACGTAGTCCTCGGTGGGCTGATTGTCGCCGAACGTCGCGGTTCGATCGTACTGCGGGCTCGGGAAATCGAGGGGGTTCTTCGATTCCGCGTTGCCGGCAAGTAGGGCTTCGATGCGGCGTTTGAGTTCGGCGTTCCCTCGGCATTCGCGCTCGAGGTGGGCCGCCCGATCGGTCGGGTTCGTGATGGCCAGCGCGGCCACAAACAAGTCGAGTTCGTTCACGTCCGATCCTCCCGCCAATGATCGCCCGTGGAGAATAGCGGAATCGCCGACCGAATCGCGCAAAGAATTTTCAGGATTTTCGCAATTCGGCGGCCAACCAGCCCCGGGCATAGGCCCACCAGCCGTCGGCCGTGCGTGGCGAAACGCCGATCAGCGCGGCTGCCTCGGGAATCGAAAGGCCCGCGAAGTACCGGAGTTGAACCAACTCGGCGACCTTCGGCTGCACCACTGCCAACCGGGTCAACGCCTCGTCGAGGGCTTCGAGGTTGGAGTCGAGTTCCGGGGCGGCGACATCGTAGTCGAGGAGTTCCCGCCGGCCGGTGCCGCGCTTGTCCGCGTTGCGTCGGCGGGCGTGATCGACGAGAATCCGCCGCATCGCCTCGGCCGCCGCTCGAAAGAAATGGCTGCGCGATGCGAACGAACGGTCCACGCCCAGCCGGAGGAACGCTTCGTGGACGAGGGCCGTCGCGTCGAGCGTGTGATCGGCCCGCTCGGTGGCCATCTTCGCGGCCGCGAGCTTTCGAAGTTCGTCGTAGACGATCGGCAACAAGTCGGCCGCCGCCTGGCGATCGCCCGCGTGCGCGGCTTCGAGGAGTCGAGTCACCTGGGACATGTGAGTGACATTCGGGGGGATCCAATTTGATGCCGCGTCGACTGCTTCAAGTCCGAACGCTTCCCGCCTGTTGCAGCGACGGGTACTGGTTACCAAAGTCGTTGAACACCATAAAGATCGAATATCGAGTCTGCGCTGACAATTGGGTTTCGTTCGG
>JANLUE010001131.1:0-1505 GCA_031363325.1 Gemmataceae bacterium | reverse complement strand
CCTGTCCCACAAGCCACGTGGCACAGGTTTCCAACCTGTGACGAACCGGTTGGAAACCTGTCCGGAGGGACTCGGACCATACCGCTCAATAATTGAACCGAAACTCCGCCGATGTCACCAGCGCCCAGATCACCTGCCGATACGCTTCGACCGGGCGATCGGACCGGCGGCCGAGATACTCGATCAATGCCTTGCGTTCGTCATCCGTGGCGGGCCGACATAACACGGACTTCACGATCAGATCAACCGCCTTCGCAGAATCGTTCAGCGCTTTCGCCTTCGAGATCAATCGGTCGTTCCCTTCGCCGAGCAGGTCTTTGGCGATCTTGTCGCTGTTGCTGAACAGCAACGCTTCGCTCACGCCGATCTGGAAGTCGTCGGTCGGGGCGGCGAGCGAATTGGCGAAGCCGCGGGCCGTGTTCTCGAGCGATTCGATCCGCTTCTCGAAGTCTTCGGGTTTGGTCGAATCGAACGACGCCGGATCGGCCGTCGCGATGCGGAGCGACGTGGCCAGTTGCATCGGCGTGAGTGGCTTCAGCCGGGCGACCGCAAACGAGGCCGGGGCCGGGATCGATTCCGACTTGCTCGATCGCGCGTAGGCCTGACTGAGCACGAGGCCTCGAATCGTCCGACGCAGGTCGTATTTGTTGGAGGCCACATCGCGGGCCAGCCAATCGAGCAGTTCCGGGTGCGAGGGCTTGTTCTCGCTGTGCATCTGGTCGAGCGGCATGACGAGGCCGAAGCCCAGGAACCGATGCCACAGCCGATTGGCGATCGAGCGGGCGAAATAACCCCCGTCCTTCGCCTGCAACGACACTTCGACGAGCTTGGCGCGGGCGCTGAAGCCCGGCACCGGCGGGGCCTTCTTTTCTTTCTTGGCGAGCTCGAAGCGTTCCTTGTCCTTCTTCTCTTCGTCCTTGGTCGGGTCCTTCTGGCCGGGCGCGTCGATGGCCGACCCGGAAAGGAACATCATCTTGGCCTGACGTTCCGGGCCCTTCGACGGCTTGAAGCGAACGAGGCCGAACTCGCGCTCGGCCAGGAAGCCGCCGTTATCGAAGGTCCGCGCGAAGAACGACTTCATGCCGAAGAAATGATCCTGCTTCCAGTCGTTGACCAACGGGTGATCGTGGCACTGGGCGCACGACACGTTGACGCCGAAGAAGAGGACGCTCACGTCATTCGTGACGCGATCGAGGTCGGCGACGCGCGACTTGAGAAACTCGGTCGCCCCCTTCTTCTTCGGGTCGGATTCGTCGGGCAGCAGCAGTTCGCGGAACACCTGGTCCCACGAGCGATTCTCGCCGAGCGCCTTGACGAAGTAGTCGCGGAGCCCGCCCGACTTGCCGTTCGGCCCGACCATCATGGCGTCGAATTGATTCGCCTGATGCCGAACGAACGCTGGCGAGCGCATCAGCCGATCGACGAGCAGTTCGCGCTTCTTGGGGTCCTTCGACTCGATAAACTCGCGGGTTTCGCCGGAAGTGGGAATACGCCCCACGAGGTCG
>JANLUE010001108.1:0-2153 GCA_031363325.1 Gemmataceae bacterium | reverse complement strand
CCGAACGAGTACAGCGGGCAGACGATTCGTCTGAACGCCATGCTCAGCCCTTCCGACTCACCGATGGCACTGGCCGCCTGAGTCCTTCCGTCCTGTGTCGCGCGATGCAGGACTTTCCACTCTTTCTGGAGATGACCATGTCCAGCCGACGTAGACGCGGTGACCCATCAATGAACGGGTCTGCTACAGCCGTACTTGACCCACCGACGGAGTCAGCTCATCAAAAAGCGGAGGAGCCCCCAAACGGGTCCCCCCAACCAGCCAAGACGCGACCAGCGGTCAGCTTCGCGGCGAATTCGGACCGAACCACTCGGCTCGAAGTCGCTGTATGGACGCGAACCGTCAAAGTGTCTGAAGCGGAGGAATACACCCAATACTCGATCACGCTCAATCGTTCCTGGCGAGACGTGGCGGGGAACTGGACCGGGAACGGATTCTACCGCGCGCACGATGTGGCGGTGCTTCTGTACTTGGTTCAACAAGCCTACCAGTGGTGCCTGTGCCAACGCACCCATGTGCGAATGCCTGAGACTGACCACGAAGTCCCATTCTGAAGAAGCCTGCCGCAGTCCCTCGGGATTGCGATAACCCCAGCCGAGAGGTTGGGGTTTTTTTGCATTGGTCCGCAATCAGTCCGAACGGGGTCATTGTGCAAACTTTCGGCAGCAAGATATTCTCATGGCATGATCTTCGTATTCGATTGCGCAGGGTAAGTGGGGCGCTGATTGAATTCATCGCTTGCACTCACTTGGCCTTGCGGCGATCCGCTCGTTCAACCGCGTCCTTGGCATGGCCGCTCAAGAGTGCGCCCTCGGTGCCGCCAGCTAGCGTCCGAAGAAACGCAATCGCTTCAGGCGTGCCGATGTGTTCGAGAACCTCGACCGCTCGAACGGTTCGTAGTTGCTCGGGCGATGGCCGCATCGATTGGATGGCCGCAATCAGCTTCTCTATGCGACCAAACGCCTCAAGCGACGGCTTGGCTTGCAGCCTCTTCTTCAGCGCCGGCTCGGCCGCAGGCCCGAGCGCTGCCAGCTCGATGCCGGCTTGCTCTCGTATCGCGAATCTCGGACTGTCCAGGTCGTCAATCAGTTTTTGCAGGCGATCGGAAGTGACTGAAGCAACCTTCACATGCTTTCTCAGCAATGCCAGTGATTCCACCGGCGAATCGACCATCGCATAAATAGCATGACCAGCCTTTTCGACGTCAGCATCTGCCAGCAGCCTCCAGAGTTCTTCGCCGCTGGCCGATAGTCTCTTCCCACTCCGGAGACCCGTCACGTCCCAAATCAGGAGTGTGGAATCCCAGCTCGTGGAAATCAGCGTGTTGCCGTCCGGCGTGAACGCAAGGCCCGTGATCTCCTGAAGATGGCCACCCAAGCGAAGCCGAGGTTGCCCCGATGCCGTTTCGAAAAGAACAATCCCGCCCGGCCCCTGCGTGGCGAACATCGCCCCATCGGGTGAGAATGCCGCCGCAACTGCTTGCGATCGCCCGGTAATCCAGGCGGTGGCGCCTTCGGCGAGTTTCCGACGGACGGGATCTTCGAATCGGAGCGTCTCGCGTTTGGAACCGATGTCCCAGGTACGAATCGTCTCCATTCGATCTTCCAACTGCGTGTGTGCACCTTTGTCGACGGATCGAATGTCGAGTCCCCCTCCAAGACCGAGTTGCCTGGCGTAGACGGGCAAATGGACCGCAGTTAAGGACTTTGCATTTGGATGAAAAACCAGCGTGTGTGCCAGTTCGCGGAGGTCTTCGCGAAGAGTCAGTTCGATGCCGGTGGCCGAATCCCAAAGACCGACCGATTGAGTCGGCACCTGATTTCCGCCGAAGTGGTAATGAGGTTGCTCGCCGATCGTTGCCAACAGCTTCCCGTCGGGCGAAAAGGCAACAGCGTAAACTCCGCGACTGGTGGGCTTAATTGTGGTCAGATTCTTTTGCGAGGCGGTGTCGTAGATGCGAGCGATTCGGCCCTCTTCGACCGTGGCCAGGCGTTTTCCGTCGGGAGAGAATGCAAAGGCTCTAACCTTGCCCTCGCAACTGAAAACGACCGCGGGCTTCGACGGAACTGGCTCCGTCGAACATAACTTCGCTACCTCCCAAAAGGCAATCGTGTTCTCGCCAGGGGCAACAGCGAGCAGATTGCTGCCGCGCG
>JANLUE010001097.1:0-10922 GCA_031363325.1 Gemmataceae bacterium | reverse complement strand
CTTCAACAAGGACAAGGGCGAACCGATCGCGAAGAACAAGGATGTCGAAAAGCCCAAGGAAGTCGCCGTCGTTCCGCCAACCAAAACGAAGGACGAGACGCCCACGCCGACTCCGAAGCCCAAGAACGATCGGCCATTGCCCAAGGGCAAGAAGCCGGCCGAACCCGAGATCAAGGGCGACCCGAAGGAACCATTCGACCCGGTGATGGGCAACGTGAAGCCGGGGCCGATTCCCGTCGAGCCGATGCCCGAACCGAAAACGGAGCCCAAGCCCGAGGTGCCTCCCAAGGTCGTGCGACCCGAGCCCAAACCGAAGTTCCCGTTCCCGGATGTCATGGACATGGAACGCGAGAACGACCCGAAGCTCAAAGAAATCCTGACGCGGACCAAGAAAGCCACACCGCTCGTCGAGGGAGCACAGGGTGCGGGCAGCGGGTTCGTCATTCGACCCGGTATTCTCGTGACGAATGCGCATGTCATCGACGGCGAAGTTCTCGACGACATCAAAATTCGATTCGTGTCGCTTACCGAAACGGACCCGAAACCCATCAAGCCAATCTTGCTGTACAAGGACAAAAAGCGCGACCTGGCAATCTTCCGCATTCCGCCGGGCCAATCGCCGCTCGAACTCACCGACTCGGGCACCGAACTCGAAGGCCTCCGAGTCGCCGTGGTCGGCAACCCGATGCAGGCGATCGGAGCCTTGAAGATCGGCGAAGTCACTTTTGGCGAAGTGAAAGCCCCGGCCCGACTCGACGAGGGTCAAATCTTCTTCCAGCTGGACGCCCGGGCCGCCCCGGGGAATTCCGGCGGGCCGGTCATCGACGAGAAGACGGGCAAGGTCGTCGGCGTGTTGACGGCCGGCGTCCGGGGCCGTGCGACGACCTGGTGCATCCCCTACACCGATGTCGCCAAGGCGCTGACCCGACTGGTTCCGCCCGGCGACAAGGAAGCGGATGGCTTGAAGGTGACGGCCGCCCGGCACTATCTCGAAATGATTTCCTCCCGAATGCCCGAAGTCGAAGAGAACGCCAACTTCGCGATGGAACTCCAGCGGATGGCGCTCAAGGGTGAAGATCCGCTCTTCATGAAGGGCGACAAAGTTTTCCGAATGCAGGACGTGATGAAGGACCTGAAGGAAAAGCATGGCAAGGCTCACAAGACGATTGCCGGCCTCGTTCAGTCGTCGATCTCGCCGTTGAAGGACCTGCCGGAACCTCTGAAGGCCGCCGCCCGCACGCGTCTGGAGACCTGTACGCTGATGCGGCAACACGCCGACGCCAAGTCGAACATGGGCGAGGGGGCGTTCGCGAAGGCGATGGATCAACGCAAGTCGGCGAGCGAGAAAGCGGTCAAAGTGTACGAGGCCGAGTTCAAGAAGTATCAGGAACAAGTCGAGAAGAAGTTCGAAGAGAAGAAGTGACCGCTACAACGTCTTGATGCACCCCTTGCGCATCAAGATTTGTGGCGTGACTCGGCCGGTCGATGTCGAGGCCTGCGCGAACGCGGGGGCCGACGCGATCGGCGTCAATTTCCACCCCGGCTCGCCGCGCTTCGTCGATCCGAAGGAGAGCCAAACGCTCCTTCGATCGATTCCGCCGCTGCTGGCCGGCGTTGGTGTGTTCGTCGGCTTGCCGATTCGGCAAGTCACCGCGCTCGCCTATCAACTCGGCCTGCGCGGCATCCAGTATCACGGCGAGAACCGCGAACTGGCCGACCCGTTCCCCTTCAGCCTGATCGCGGCCTTTCGCGTCCGCGACCGCAAGAGCCTCAGTACTATCGACACCTATTTGGAAATGTGCCGCTCGTTCGGCCAGTTGCCCGCCGCGATTTTGGTCGACGCATACGTCGAAGGCCTGGAAGGCGGCACGGGAGAGAAGGCCCCCTGGGACTTGCTCGCCGACTATCGGCCCGGCGTGCCGATGATTCTGGCGGGCGGCCTGACTCCCGAGAACGTGGCCGACGCGATCCGCCTAGTTCGCCCCGCCGCGGTCGACGTGGCGAGCGGCGTCGAGGAAGCGCCGGGGATCAAAGACCCAGAGAAGATTCGGCGCTTCGTGGCCAATGCTCGCGAGGCGGCGACGGGGCTGACGTGACGTTCCTTTGACCATTCGACTGCGCTCGCGTAGAATGTCGCATGACCCCGTGCTGGGGTCGTCACCCGGAGCGAACCTCTCATGCGTTTGCGAATCGTGGCCCTTGTGGCCGCGCTCGCGGTCACCCATTCGGTGACCGTCGCCCAGGACAAGAAGAACCCGCCCAAAAAAGAAGCCAACGATCGCCAGGGGCAACTCGACGCGATCATCAAAGATTTCGTCCAGGCCCAGGAAGAAGCCGAGAAGGCCTACAAGTCCGCCAAGACCGATCAGGATCGCAAGGCGGCCGAGGACAAGCTCCCCAAGGAGAAAGACTTCCTGCCCCGCGTTCACAAACTCCTCGCCGGCAACGCGACGGACGATGTCGCGGCCGAGGCGCTGTCGTTTGCCGTCTTCGGGCTCGACTCCCGCGACGACAAGGTCTTTGACGCCCTCGCCAAAAACTTCGTCAAGTCCGACAAGATCAACCGCTTCGTGCAGATGTCGATCAACGGTGCTCCGGAGGGCGCGAAGCCCGTTCTTGAGAAAGTCCTCGCCGAAAACTCGGCCAAGGACCTGAAGGGCATGGCCTGTTACGCGCTCGGCAACCTCGCGTTCAATCTCGAAGGCGGCAAGGGCCAGAAGGAAGCACTCCTTTACTTCGAACGCGTGACGAAGGAGTTCGCCACGATCAAGGTCGGAGACGACAACCTGGCCGAGATGGCCAGGGGCAATCTGTTCGAATTGAAGAGCCTCGCCATCGGCATGAAGGCCCCCACGACCGAGTGCCGAAACCTCGAAGGCAAAAAAGTCAGCCTGGCCGATCACCTCGGCAAGGTCGTGGTCCTCGATATCTGGGCGACGTGGTGCGGCCCCTGCCGGGCGATGATCCCGCACGAACGCGAGATGGTCGAGAAGCTGAAGGGCAAGCCGTTCGCTCTGATCTCCGTGAGTGCCGACGACGACAAAAAGGAACTCGAAGAGTACTTGACCAAGGACAAGATGCCCTGGATCCACTGGTGGGACAACGGCGGCAAGTCCGAACTCATCAAGCAGTGGAACGTCCGCTTTTTCCCGACGATCTACGTGATCGACGCCCAAGGCGTGATCCGCCACAAGAACGTCCGCGGCAAGGACCTGGAAGCCGCGGTCGAGAAGCTTTTGGCGGAAGGCAAGAAGTAGTCACGCGAACACCTCCGGTCGAACTCGCCCTTCTCCGGCGATCGGCGACGGTTTGCCTTGGCGGTCGGGAACCGTCGTTCCCGGGTCGATGCCGAGCAAGTAGAACGCGGTCGCGAGCAGGTCCTTCGGCGAAACCGGCACTTCGCGCACGTCCCCGCCAATCTTGTCCGTGCTCCCGACGACTCGCCCGCGGGCAATGCCCGCCCCGGCCAGTGCGACCGAATACGCTCGCGACCAGTGATGTCGGCCCGCCCCTTTTGGCTTCGAGTCGATGCGCGGTGTCCGGCCATGCTCGCTCAACCACAACACGAGCGTTTCGTCGAGCAGGCCACGTTGTTCCAGGTCGGTCAGCAAGGTGGGATAGGCCCGGTCGAAGCCCGGCAGGAGGTACTCCTTCAGCCGGGGGTAGTGATTGTTGTGCGTGTCCCACCCGCAATTTCCGAACTGACCGAATCCGTCCCAAAAGACCGAGACGAACTTGCTCCCCGCCTCGACGAGTCGCCGCGCGACCAGACACGATTGGCCGAACAGCGTGTACCCGTACTGTTCGCGAACCGACGGCGGCTCGCGTCCGACATCGAGCGCCTCGCGCATCCGACTCGAAGTCACCAACGAGGCCGCCATCTGGCGGAACTTGTCGTGCGCGTCGCTGGAACGAGTCACGTCGAACTGGGCGAGCAACGACTGTCGATCGTGGAAGCGCTGCGCCGTCAAGTCGGCCGGTCGTTCGGCCACGGTCGAAAGTCGAAATCGTCCCTCCGGCCCGCACAGCGCGAATGGGTCGTGGAAGTCCTTGGTTTGGCCGTCCGTGTAGTGCGGCGCGATCTTCTTGCCGACGCCGTCGAAGTCAGTCCACACGGGGTCGTAGCCCTGGCCGAGGAACGCGGCATACGGGCCGGCGCTCACGAGTAGATCGGTATGCGAGTTGACCAGCCACGGCAGGCCAACGTTGCGAGGGACTTCGGGGACCGGGTTCCCTGTGCGTTTCGTTTCGAGGTAGTCGACGATCGAACCGATGAATGGCCAGTGCCGACTGTCGCGTGGCCGGGTTTCGAGATCGGGCGTGTAGACCGGGATGCCACTGACGGCATACGCCACGCCGTGTTCGGGATAAGGATGCGTGACCGACCGGACGATCGTGACCCGATCCATCACATTGGCGATTTGCGGCAGCCCTTCGCCGATCCGGACACCGGTCACGTTGGTCGCGATCGACTTCAGTTCGCCCTGAATCTCGGCGGGCGCGTCGGGCTTGGGGTCGAAGGTCTCGTGTTGCGGTGGCGATCCATACGGGAAGAGCAGAATGCACGCCTTGGCTCGCCCGAACGGCCCGGACATCGGCGCGCCCGCCCGGAGTCGCGCCAAGCCCAGCGCGCCGAGTCCACCGGCGAGCAGGCAATCGCGCCGCGTCGGTCGGAGATCAGCGAAGTGGCCGAGATTCGGCATGGTTGAACTGTACTCGTCGGGTTCGACGAACGCCAGCGATTTCCCGCGGGCGAAGCGACGTCAGTCGCCCGATCAACCCGCAACGACACCAGCTCACTCCACGCATGATTAAAGTCGCTGGGGATTCGATCGGGCGACTGACATCGCTCCGCCCGCCTTCAAATCACTTACTGCGTCTCTCTCGCCAGCGCGCCGATTTGCACTGCGCCATTCAATCCTCCCGCGGTGCCGGTGAGATGTGTGGAAGCCGATGTCCATTCGGCGAAGATGCTATCGAGTGACGTGGGGTCGGCGTCGAATGAATTTGAACCCGCGAGGAACAAGTCTTCGCCCGCGCCGCCGGTGGGCTTGTCCTGGCCCGCGGCGCGGAGCAATACTTCGCGGCCCGACGCGCCAACGGGGCGTTCTTCTTGACTGGTCAACCATGCCGAAAGCTGACCGGGCCCACTGCGATCAAAAAACGGAGAGGAAGGGATTCGAACCCTTGGTACACTTTCGCGTACACAGCATTTCCAGTGCTGCACAATCGACCACTCTGCCACCTCTCCGGCACGGTCATCTTATTTCTCGGGTCGGCCCGCCGCAACCGGCAATAGCCTTCACCGTCCGCATACATTATGGAAGTCGGACTCTCCCCACGAGATCATGAGATGCGCTTCGCCCTCCTCGGGTTCGCACTCTTCGCAGGCCCCGCCCGAAGCGAACAACCCTTTCAGCCGCTGTTCAACGGCAAAGACTTGACCGGTTGGTCCGGGTTCATGAAGGACCCGAAGGCCGACTACACGAAGTCTTTCCTGATCGAGGACGGCTTGCTGAAAGTGACCGGCAAGCCGAACGGCTATCTGGCGACCCAAGCGTCCCATGGCGATTACGAGCTTCGGCTGAAATGGTGTTGGCCCGCCGGTTCGAAGGGGGGCAATAGCGGCGTGCTGTTTCACATCGGCAAAGTCGACAAGTATTGGCCGAAGTCGCTCGAGGCTCAACTCAAACACGAACAGGCCGGCGAACTCTGGTTGACCGACGAGCCGAAAATCGAAGTCCCCGAAGAACGCCGGGCGCCGGCACTGCCCAAGCGGCGAATCCTCCGCTTGAAAGGCGACGACTTCGAGAAGCCGATCGGCGAGTGGAACCAACTCTCACTGACCTGCGACGGCGACACAGTCAAGATCGTGGTCAACGGAAAACTGGCGAACGAGGCTAAAAAGTCGGAGCTGACGAAGGGGCGGATCGCGATTCAGTCGGAGGGGGCCGAGGTTCACTTCAAGGACGTTGAGATCCGCCCGTTGAAGTAGGCCCGAATTGGTCGGGGGTAGCGCGATCTCCCGAGTTAGCGCGAAAACACCCCGGTCCCACGCCCGCCGGCCTGGCCGAGCAAGCGGGCGCGGCGAACCTGATACGCGACCACCGCGCCGACCGCCAACAAGGAAATCGCCGCGATCGCATGGCGATGGACGGCCTGGGTGAGCGTGCCGCGAATCGCTTCCTCGGCGACGAGAATGGCGTATCCCGCGACGGCCGCGCTCGTCGCGACCCAGACCAAATTGACGCGGAACCAGACGCCGCTCGCCGCGACGAACAGGCCGTAGATCATCGACAGGGGCGACTCCGCACAACGGTTGAGCACGAGCAAACCGGTCAGAAATCCCGCGTCGGCCACGAGCCAGACGGGCATCACCCGGTTGCCAGTCGGATCGCGGCGGAGCAACGTCTGGCAAACGATCGACACGCCCGCCCAGGCGACGAGCATCGACAACGCCGAGGCATGCTGGACGAAATCGACCGTGGGGTCACGACTCAGTTTGATGTGGCCGATCAACCCGCAAACGCCGATCAGGCCGAGCCGACAGGCGAGCCCCGGCTCGCGGCGGGCCCAGCCAACGAGCCAACGCAACCCGCGTTTGCGACGAGCGGTCACGCCATCGCCAGCGAGCCAACGACTCAGATCGTCCGCCAAATCGCGGGCCGACGGGTAGCGTCGCTCGGGGTCTTTCTCCAGGCACTTGAGCGCCACGTCGCACAGTTCGCGGTCGGCCGTCCGGACGAGCGAACGCGGATGGGGCGGTTCGCTTTCGATCACTTCGAGAATCGTGTCGAGCGTGGACGAGCCATGAAACGGCGGCCGACCCGTCAGTATTTCGAACAAGATCGCGCCGAGCGCATACACATCGGCCGCCGGCGTGATGGCCTTCTCGCAGCGGGCCTGCTCGGGGGCCATGTAGTTCGGCGTGCCGAGAATGGCCCCGGTCTTGGTCAGGCCATCCTCGGACCCCGCCCGTTTGGCGAGTCCGAAATCGGTGACGAACGGCGTGCCATCGCGATCGAGCAGAATGTTTGCGGGCTTCAGGTCGCGGTGCAGGATGCCGTGTTCGTGCGCGTAATGAACGGCCCGAGCGACGCGTTCGAGCAGCCCGATCGCCGAACGCACATCGGCCCGCAGTTCCTTCATGCGATTCGCCAGGCTGCCGCCCTCGGCGAGTCGCATCGAGAAATAGTGTTGGCCCTGGATCTCGCCGACCTCGTGGATCGGCAAGATGTGCGGATGGTCGAGCCCGGCGGCCGCTTCGGCCTCGACGCGAAAGCGAGTGACGTCCGCGGCCGACGCGAGCCGGCCAGCCAGGATCATCTTCAAGGCGACATCGCGGCGCAGTGAGACTTGCCGGGCACGATAGACGACCCCCATGCCGCCGCGATCGAGTTCCGCAAGCAACTCGTAATCGCCGAACGAACGGGTGCCGTTCATCAGGCCGATCGGCATCGCGAGGCCGGACGGGGGCGGCAACGTGGCCGTCTCGCCAACGTCTTCGAGGCGAGTCGCTGGCAAATCGCTTCGCGCGGACTCGGACATCGCGGCCTTCGCCCTCTCGCGTGAATTGTTCGCGGCGCGTCCGTGATCCGCGTTCGCCGTCGTTAACCCACCTTCAATTCGAACGTCCGCACGATCGACTTGGCCGAGCCGGCACCTCTGGCGTGCTCGAAGAAGGGATGAAACGACTGCACGTGCAACACGACCGTCGGCGATTTGAATTCGGTGGCGTCGAAGTCGAAGGTCTGGTGATCGAGGATGCGCTTGTCTGGGTCGGGTCGATGCGGATGAGCGTGGCCCTTTTCCGAATACGGCGTGCCGGGAACGTAGGGCGTCTTATAGTCGACGTCCTCGGGCCGAGCCGCGTCGAAGATCACACACCAGACTTCAAGGCTCGATTCGACGGGCTTCTTGCCGTCGTCGAGCGGGAGCAGGTTGAGGGGGTTCATACGCGGCAGTCGGAGCGAGACGCGGAATCGTTCCTTCTTGGGGACCTTGCCTTTGCCGGCCTTGTCGAGCACCACGATGTTCGTGAGCCCATCGCTCAGGCCGCGAAGGTTCGCATGTTGAATGCGGGCCCGCAGCGAGGAGAGTACGTGATCGGCCATATCGACCTCCCGGTGTGGTTCGAGTTCAGGGACAAGTTCCGGTCGCGGTGACGGCGATCCCAAGGTTCGTCGTCGTCCCGTTGCCCGCCGCATCGGCGAACCGGATGATTCCGCCCGTACAGCCGATGCTTGGAACATTAATCCACTTGAAGTTCCAGACGTAGTAACCGCTCGAATAGACGACGGTACCGTCCAGGCTCCCGGTGTACTGCGTGCCATCGGCTTTGATGATCGTGGCCACGATCGAATAGGGGCTATCCGATTTGTAGTTCTTCACCTTGATCGGCCCCGCCTTGACCACGACGCCATCGATGAGCGGGTGCGACGTGCCGGCGTCGATACTGTCCCAGATCGTGGCGTTCGTGTAGACGTGCAGCAACACGCGTTCTGGGCCTTCGCGTTCCCGGTCTTCCATCGTCGCACCTTTCGAAAGTTGAGAGATCATGCCTTTGGTTTCAGTCGATCGAGCCGCGCCAATCGAATCGCGATCCCACCGTGATCCGCGAACAGCCCCACGCCTTCACTCGGGTGGAACGTTGGTGCCAGGGACTCGGCCCCGGGATTGTGAACACCGAGTTGGCGGGCGGTGTCGAGCAGCTCGTTGCGAGTGCGGGTCGGGAACTCCAGGTCGTCGACGACGGAGTTCACTTCGGTCGGGCGAACGGTCAACTCGATTTTGACCCAACTCCCCGGCACGCCCCCGACGAGTTCCGTATGAATCGGCCTCGCGTCGGTGAAGCCGCCGGGGTTGTCTTTCGAACACGTTCGACCGACGAGTCGACGCATTCGTTGCGGCTTACCCGTCGCGTCGGCGTCTTGTCCATAATCCTGGATCATGACGGCCAAGAGCGAGTGCGATGGGCCGCGTTCGCTTTGCTGAAAGCTCCGTCCGAAATAGACGCCCATCTGACCCGGAACGCTAATTTGCGTCAGTTCGATCGTCAACCGGAAGCCATCGTTGAGTCCGCGCGCGATTTCCAACAAGCGAACTTCGGTCGGCGGCGATTCGAACCACCCGAGAGCGTCGATCGGCCCGGACTCCGGTGGGCCGACGTGCCATTCGCCCGGGCCAGCGACCCAATCGCCGAAGCGCCATTGGCCGGCTTCACTGAGAAGGTCGATCCGGCCGCTTTCGGCGAGTTCGGCTTGCAGTTTGCGCCAGGCGTCTTCGGGCACGACGGGTGGCGAAGTCGCGCGCGGCCCCCTCGCCAACCGAATACCCCAGGCCGACAGGCCCAAGACCGCGAGCCCGCCGACGACCAGAGCCGTGCGACGCGACGGCGGCGCTTCGCGGACGGTGAGCAGGCGGCTCAAATCGTCGTGCAGTTCGGCCGCAGTCGGGTATCGGTCGGCTGGCCGATGCGCGAGACAGCGGCCGACGATCGGCGTGAGCCCGGCTGACAAGCGCGGTTCGAGGTACGGCTGATCGGGCGGCCAAACCAGTTGCCCGTCGGCCGTCGGCTTGGGTCGATCGCCCCAGGCGATTTCCGACAGAATCAAGCCGAGGGCGTACACGTCGGTCGGCGGGCCGATCTGATCGTGATCGCCGTTTGCTTGCTCCGGGGCCATGTAGGCCCGCGTCCCGAGCCGAGCCCCCGTTTGCGTCCACGTCGAGGACATGCCGCCCGAGCGCGTGGCCCCGGTCGGCGACAGTTCGTGGTGGGGCACGGGGTCGTCGTTCAGTTCCTTGATGAGCCCCAGGTCGGCGACGCACAGGTCGCCGCGCTCGTCGACGAGCAGGTTGCCGGGCTTGATGTCGCGATGCACGCTTCGCCGAGCGTGCATGTAGGCGAGAGCGGCGATCGGGCCGAGCAGGGCGCGAAGGCCGACCGCCGGCTCCGAACGATAGTCCGGCATCCGTTCGCGCAGCGTGTGGCCCGACAAGAGCCGCATCGTGAAGTACGGGCCGCCAGCGAATTCGCCGTAGTCGAAAATGCGGGCCAGGTGCGGATGATCGAACGCCATCATGGCGCGGGCTTCGTGCTGGAACCGGGCCCGATGCGCCGGCGTGATCCGGTGCGGATGAATCACCTTGAGTGCGACGGGCAATCCAAGCGGGCCAACGGCTTCGTAAACGATGCCCATGCCGCCCTCACCGATTTGGCGGCGGATGGTGTAACGTGGGATTTCCGGAATTGGGGTCGGCCCAGTCGCCGGAACATAGGCCGTCGTGTCGTCCACGCGTGAGGCGGGAAACGAACGACTCTCCGTCGATTCGCCCGAATCGAGCGGGCCGTGCACGGTGGGTGGCTGGGAGCCGGGCATCTGGCTGCGAGTCCGAAGAAGGTGGGGATAAGGTAACGGAGTCGACCGGCGGAAGTCAAACGAAATTGACGGCAAGATAATTGCCCCGCGATGCTCGACGGCCCACATCGCATTGTCTCCGAATATGCTGATTCCGTTGGCAAGTCGGCCCGCACGGAAGGATTCCGATTGAACACGTCACGACGTTCGCAGATCGCGTTCACCATCGCTTTGGCGATGGTCTTCCTCGGCTTCAGCATTCAATACAGCCTGAAAGTCCTGAAACCCCGCAAGGACGGCTACACGCAAGGAGCGATCAATCGCTGGGCCTTGCAACTTCAGGGACTCGAGGACGGGGAGAACATTCACGAAAAGTACAACTTCCCCAATCCGCCGATCATGTCGCAGATGCTCTGGCCGATCTCGGAGTTGATCACGTTCGATCCGCTCGTCGGGGCGCTCACCTGGTATTACCTGAAGGTCGCGCTCGCGGTGTTGTGCATGATCTGGGCGTTTCGATTGGTCGAATCGCCCGATCGGCCGTTCCCGGCGTGGGCGAAGGCC
>JANLUE010001050.1:0-2338 GCA_031363325.1 Gemmataceae bacterium | reverse complement strand
TTAGCCGCGACGCGCTAGCGGAGCGCGTTCGCGAATTCCAATTGAGACATGAGGCAATTGACGGGTCGAAGTGACGCGCTCCGCTAACGCGTCGCGGCTAACAACGTCAACGAACCTCCTTCAAGTCCACGAAGTATTTCACTCGCACATCGTGCCCGGTTCGACTTCGAGCGCTCGATTGCGTTACGATCCTCAACGTGATCTGATCGAACTTGCCGCGGTCGGCCGCGAAGCTCACGACGACTCGACCGGCTTTCGACTTGTCTTCTCGGAGCGTGGAGGTCATCAACAGTTTGCCGCCGTCGTGCAGTTCGAGATCGACGCGACTGAAGTTCTTCAATTCGCCTTTGATTTCGAACTCCATTTCGACACGGACGGTATCCGGCCCCGCCGCGTTCGCGCGAATCTGCAGGCCCAGTTCTTTCGCTCGTTCCCGCGTGACGTTTTCGATGGACATCAAGGCGAAGCACTCACTCGGGACGCTGATGAGTAAGGCGACCGCGGCGATATTGAGGACGGATTTCACAGTTTGGTCTCTGCGTTGGCCAGGCGAATGTGACGCGCTCCGCTAGCGCGTCGCGGCTTACAATTCACGCCACCGCTTCGGCGACGATGGTCAACCCTGGGCCGGCCATGTAGCCGCGGGCCCGGACGGTGACGATCGCTTCGGCCGTGTCCTTGGCGCTCACGTCTTTCAGCTTCGCCCGCAGGCGGGCGACGTGCATGTCTACCGTTCGCGTCTCCAGCCCGTCCGGTGTGATGCCCCAGACGCGCTCGAGCAGTTCCTCGCGCGTCACCGCCCGTTGGCGATGGTTCACGAGGTACGACAAGAGGGCCGTTTCCGTCTCCGATAATTCTAGCCGATTTCCGCCCGGCCAGCGGACTTCTCGACGCGGCAAGTCGATCGTGCCCTTGCCGAAGTGAACCTTGCAGATGTCGGGTGGTTTTGGAGCGGCCCGTCGTAGGACGGCCTCGACACGGGCCAGAAGTTCGCGGGCGCTGAACGGCTTCACGACATAGTCGTCGGCCCCGAGTTTCAGGCCCTTCACGCGATCCTCTTCGGTGCCGCGTGCGGTGAGCAGGATCACGGGCCGGTAGGGGTGGGCTTTGCGAATCTCGCTCAGAACTTCGAGGCCATCACGGCGGGGCAACAGGATGTCGAGCAGGATCAGATCGACGCCGGGTTGCAGGGCGGCGTTGAGTCCGGTATTCCCGTCGGCGGCCTCGCAGACATCGTAGCCGGTGATGCGGAGAGCGTCGGACACGCCACGGCGGATGGCCGGCTCATCCTCGACGACAACGATTCGGGCCTTGTTCATGGGAATCCGGGTGGAGAAGTTCGGGCCGTGTTACAAGTCGCCCACGCCCAAAGGTAAGACGAGGCTCGGGCGCAGACCAACAGGCGATTCGCTGGATTCGTCGGGGAATTGGGCTTATTTCACAAACCGGGCGGGCGGGAGTTCGTTGGCGCGATTCCGTGGGCCGAGCGCGGCCGGCCGCGTGAGGCGCGGACGCGCGCGGCTCCGCCAAGCCTTCGCCACGCGGCTAACCCAAAGACGCCGGGCGGGGCGATTCGTTTCTCAATCCTTGAACTTCATTCCTTTGGACGCCGCCTGCTCGCGCAGGATCGCGCGCAACGCCTCGTCCAGCGCCCGGTCGGCGGCCGACACCGGTTGCTTCTTGCGCTCGGCCTCGATGTATAGTGCCCGCTGGGAGGTCAGTTCGGTCACCTTTTTTTGAATTTCCGCCCGATCCGCCGCTTTTTTCTTCAAATACCCGTCCCGAGCTTCGACCTTCAGCTTCTTCATTTCCTCCGGCATGTCCTCAACCTTGATCTTCTTCAGGTCGAAATCTTTTTCCGTGAGAAGCTTTTCAACGAGGTCGCATTCGTTCTTGTAAAGGCGACCCGCCTTCGTCAGCGAGCGCTCGGTCGCGGCCCCGCCGGCCGCCCGACTGGCGTTCGCGTCCTGCGCCAGTTGGTTCGCCTTGCCCGCTTCGCCCTTCGCCCCGAACCAAACGAACGTGTCGTTGATCTTGATGCCGAGTTTCTGGATCTCGGCGTCGAATGGCGTCGAGATGGCCACTTCGGCAGCCGTCTTGTTCTGATCGATGTTCGCGTACTTGCCGCCGGCCCCCGCCGCGAACGTCTGCCAGCCCGTCGCGTCCAGGTGACTCGCCGTGCCGCAGTAGATCGTGTTGATTTGCACTCCCCGGGCCTTCGCCGAATCCGCGACCGACTCGAGCGTCACGTCTTTGTCCTGGTCGACGGGCTCGTTGCCGCAGATGAACAGCAACCGCAGGCCGTCCTTTTCGGTCGACCATTTCAAACTGGCGAGCG
>JANLUE010001017.1:0-5258 GCA_031363325.1 Gemmataceae bacterium | reverse complement strand
CATCATGCGGGCGAGCATCGGGAACCCCTCGCCAATGCGAACGCCGGTGACGTTCGCATGATGGACAAGCTGGTTATCGTTCGGTCGTTGGTCGGCAACCAGGCGGACCACGATGCGATCCAGGTTTACAACGGGCACCATCCAAAGAAGCCGACCCCCTCGGGGGGTTGGCCGCAATTCGGTTCGACAATCGCGAGACTCCAGGGCCCGAACGACCCGAGCGTGCCGCCGTTCGTCAGCTTGTGTTACACGTGTTCGCACGGCCCGTACAACGAGCCCGGCCCGGGATTCCTCGGGGCCGCCGCCACGCCGTTCCGCGCGATGGACGCGGCGCGCGAAAACATGATCTTGAAAGGCGTGGCCGTCCATCGACTGGCCGACCGCAAGTCGCTTCTGCAAAGCTTCGACGGTCTGCGTCGCCGGGCCGAACTCGGCGATGGTCTGACCGATCGAGCACTGGGAATGCTCACGTCATCGCGGCTGGCCGACGCGCTCGATCTTTCGAAAGAAGACCCCCGCGTCGTCGATCGATACGGCACGGGCAACCCGAAGATCTTCATGGACGACAACGGTGCCCCGCGCGTGCCGCAGAGCCTGCTCATGGCCCGACGTTTGATCGAAGCCGGCGCTCGCGTGGTCACGTTGAACTACAGCAAGTGGGACTGGCATGGCGGCTCGTACAACACGATCTTCAAGCGCGAGGCCGAGGACTTCCCCGCCCTCGATCGCTGCCTCAGCGCGCTCATCGAAGACCTGCACGAACGCGGCCTCGACAAGGATTGCACGGTCGTCGTGATGGGAGAATTCGGCCGCACGCCGAAGATCAGCGATCAGGTCGGCCGCGATCATTGGCCCAACGTCAACTTCGCCCTGCTCGCGGGCGGCGGCATGAAGACGGGCCAGGTGATCGGCTCGACGGATCGAATCGCCGGCGAAGCCGCGTCGCGACCGGTCACCTTCGGCGAACTGTTCGCGACACTCTACCACAACCTGGGCATCGACGGCGGCCGCACGACGCTGACCGACCTATCGGGACGACCGCAGTACCTCGTCGAGGACCAGGCCGCGCCGTTGAGCGAATTGTGTTGAAGTGACCGCAATTTTTGGGAAACGCCTCGTGACGCGTCCGATCCGCAAGCTCGGCTGTGTGTCGACCGAACATCCGCGGTTGCACCGTCGCGAACTCGTTCGCATCGGCGGCCTGAGTCTGTTCGGCCTGGGAATGTCGGACCTGTCGCGACTCGAGGCCCAGTCGGCCGGCCCGCGTCGATCCGGTACGGCCAAGTCGGTGGTGTTCATTTTTCAGTCGGGCGGCCCATCTCAACACGAGACCTTCGATCCAAAGCCGGGCGCGCCGGCCGAGGTTCGCGGCGAGTACGGCACCACGCCAACGCAACTCCCCGGCGTGCGATTCTGCGAATACCTTCCCCGACTCGCCGCGCGAAGCAATCGATTCTCGATCGTTCGGACCATGCATCACACGGCCGGTCGCGAGTTTCGCAACGAGCACAGTAGTTGCGCCTACCTTCTGCACTCGGGCACGACCGAGCTACCCCTGGGCGACTCCAATGCGTCGATCGTGAACCCGCGTCCCGGACGATTCGAGTGGCCGTCCATCGGATCATTGATTTCTTATGCGTCGCCGAGCGCCGGCTTACCTCCCGTGATCGAATTGCCCCGAACCAATGGCATGACCTATCCCGGTCGAGGGCCGGGCATCCTTGGCCCTCGCCACGCCCGCTGGGGGGTCGATCTCGCGCCGGCGTGCCGCGCTCCGGACCCGGCCGGCTCGTGCCCGAATTGCTTCAGCCACGACGACCCGAACGATCCAACCCGCGCCGCGGGCAAGGGAACGAAAGCCTGGTGGGACAACAGCAGTTGCCGGAACCCGGAGTTTCGACTGCCGGCCGTGGACGGCATCGCGATCGACTGGGCCGAATTGCGGAATCGGTCGTCACTCCTGGAACGACTCGATGCCTACTCCCGGTCGCTGGATCAGGCCGATCGCACGGGCGTGCTGATGGGTTGGGACTCGGCACGACACCGGGCCATGAACCTGCTCGACGCGATGCGGCAGGGCAAACAGAATCCGTTCGACCTGCGCCAGGAGCCGGAACGCATCCGCGACCTGTACGGCCGCGAAGAATGGGGTCAAGGATTCCTGACCGCACGGCGACTGGTCGAGGCCGGCGTTCGAATGGTGCAGGTCAATCTGCGCGGTTGGGACACGCATCAGAACGCCTTCCGCGACCTCAAAGGCAAGTTGCTCCCCTCCATCGATCATTGCCTGAGCGGATTCCTCGACGACCTCGAGCAACGCGGCCTCCTGGACGAGACGCTGGTGGTCATGTGCGGCGAGATGGGGCGAACGCCGCGAATTTCGCCAATCACGCCCGGTGGAAAAAATGCATCGGGTGAAGTGTTCACACCGGGTAGGCACCATTGGGGCGACGTGTTCCCGTGTTTCTTCGCTGGCGGCGGAACTCGACCGGGGCAGATCATCGGTCAGACGGACAAACACGGTGGCGCTCCCGTAAGCGAAGCGTTCACGCCCGCCGACCTGGCCGCGACGATCTTTCAACAAATGGGGATCGGTCCGAGCGAAGAATTTCACGACGCGCAAGGTCGGCCCTACCGCTTCTCGCAGGGCACGCCGATCAAGGGTCTCGCTTGAACGGCCACTACTTCGGCACTTCGTTCAACGTGTACGCTCCCGTGTCGTGAACCAGTTTCTCGTCCTTCGCCGAGCGCACACCGGGGGCGGACAACAAATAGACGCGACCCTTCACGAGCCCGTCCGTCAGCAATTCGACGCTCAGTCCATCGTTGGCCGGGACGGCCCGAGAGATCCGGCCTGTGACTCGATCCAGTTCCGGTGACCCATAAGCGCCCGTTGATTCGTAGCGGTAGCTCTCGAGGCGATACGACTCGGCCAACCCGGCCGTCGCGCGATTCACCGGGGTCGTGAACGTGATCCGGAAGCCCTGCTTCAAAACCTGGATCGAATGCATCTCGAACGGCGTTTCGCCGGTGTAGTCGATGCGAAACACGGCCCCGCGATCCGGCAACGCCATCCAGCCGGGCTCCGTGATGCCGCCGACATACAGCGGACCACGCGGGTCGAACGCGAGCGTGACCGGCCCCAGCAGGCCCTTGCCCCAGAACGGGAAGCACGCACCCTGCCAGACGCCGTTCACTTTCTCGACGTTGGCCCGCACGATCGCGCCGCCGAACATTAACTCGGCCAGGAAGAACTGTCCCGAGAAGGGGCCGAACTTGCCGGCCGTATTGTCGTAGGCGATTCCGTTGATCGATCTCGCCCAACCGTACGGCACCCAGACGGTCGGCTTGCCGGGGGGCTTCGACACGTGCTGCTTCTGAGACGAATTGGGGAAGCCGTGAAACACGCCTTCGCCGACGTGCGCGAGCTTGTTCGACGCGACCCATTCGCCTTGATTGTCCGTGAAGAACACTTCGCCGTCCGGGCCGGCACACCAGCCGAGCGGGTTGCGCATGCCGTACGCGATCGGTTCGGGCGGTTGGCCGGGCGTCAGGCGAAGCGCACCGCCGGAGCCGGGCATCGTGGCGTTCGCGTAGGGGGCATAACCGAACACGAATCGGCCGGCCCGATCGCGGGCGAGGCCGTAGGCCATGTCGTACGTGTCCGCGACTCCGTGCGGCAGCGCGGCCACGCGGTCGAAGCGATCGGGCACGTTGCCGCGCTCGGCGATCCGGGTCAAGTTGCGGCGATGCAGGACGTAGAGGCCATCGTCCTCGGCGAGCATCGAGAGCGCGTCCTGGTACAGGCCCTGGCCGTAGCGCTCGAATTTCGCTTGTTTGCTTGCGGGATCGCGCAACGTGAACAACTCGCCGGTCTTCATGGAAGCGACGAACACCTGGCCGTCCTTCGGTCGAACGGCAATCGCCCCCGGCATGACGCGATCTTCGCCCGACATCGTCTTCGGTCGGGGATACGCAATCGCCCGATACCCCGGCCGAACCAGCGAGCCCTCGGGCGCATCGGCAAACGTCACCGGCGTGCCGTCCCACTTCGGGGGCGTGCTCGCTTTCGGCAATGTCATTTGGACGACGAGTTTGGCGTGACCCGTGTCGTCCACGACCGACTTGGTTCCATTCAATTCGATCGCCGTGCCGTTGGTCAGACCGGTGAGTTCGATTCTTCGAAGCAACTCCGATTTCGCCCGGTCAATTCGAACCGTTTCTTCCGCTCGCGCGTTGCCCGTCAATTGCCAGTGCAACCGCACGCCGTTGGGCAAGCGATCGTACGCGACGAATGTACCCTTCGCCGACTTGCCATCGATCAGGAGCGAACCGGCCGAGAATTCCGTGGCGACGCCGGACGCCAGCGACTGGCGAATTCGTCCCTGGACGTTACGCGAAATTCGCGCGCCCATGAACAACGCGATCGGCCGAGCTTCGCCGAGGTCGTAGACGAGCAGATCGTGGTAGCCCGTCAGGATGCTGATGCTTTCGATCGCCCGGTTGTCCGGCAGGCGAATCGGGATCTGCGCGACGATCGCGTCCTCGCCGGCGACCGGCGCGTCGATCGGCACGGCCGGCAAAGGGCCGGGACTGGGCGCGTCCTTGCCCTTCGCCAGCAGCGCCCACAGGGCGTCCTTCTGTTTCGCCGCGTCGCCGTCGAGAACGCCAGCTAACGTGGCGGGCTTGCCATGCGGGAAGATCGAGGGCATCGGCGTGCCGGGATAGTAGCGCAACGGGTTTTCGAGATAGCGGTCGAACCAGTCGCGGCGAATTCGGCCGACCGTTCGCGTCAGGTCCGGGCCGGTCGCCCCGGGGTCGGGCGAGCCAATCAGTCGGCCGTTCCAGACGTGGCACGACGCGCAGGCATATCCCTGAAAGCCGACGAGTCGCGCGCCGTGCAAGGTGCCGAGCGTGGGATCGTGGGGGATTTTCGCGGGCAAGTCGACTTCGTTCGGCAACTCGCCGTCGGCTTCGGCAAGGGCTCGCACGAGGTCGGCCGAGTCCGCCCCGTAGGCGGGCATCCGATAGGTGTAACGCGACCACCGCAAGCCCGATGCGCCCTCGCGAACGGCCTTCGCCAGATGCTCGCGCGTGAATTTCTGGTGCGGGTTCGTGAGTCGCGGTGTTCGGAGAAACGGCACCTCTTGAGTGTGCGCGCCGCCCAATAGCGAGCCGATCTCCTCGATTGGCGGGGGGCGGTCGCCATCGCGTTGATGACAGCGAACGCAACCGGCCCGGTCGAGTTTTCGCTGGCG
>JANLUE010001008.1:0-2066 GCA_031363325.1 Gemmataceae bacterium | reverse complement strand
TTCTGGGCCACGCTCGAGAACGTGCTGTTCGCGTTCGAGCCGAGGGTCGTGATCGCGGCGATGCACACCACGATAATCAAAGCCAACATGACGGCGTACTCGACCGCGGTCGGGCCGTCTTCCTTCTTCATGAACTCGACGAACTTCTGGGTCAGGGTCCGCATGGTATCGGCTCTCGGGTAAGTGGCTCGGACGAGTGGTGTTCGCTCGACTCGGGCGACCGGTGTGTGTGGGCGGTTTTGGCGGGCAAGTGGACCGCGCGGCCGGCGAGCCGGCCGCGCGAGCCTCAGCTAACTCAGCTACCGCCGGCCGGGGCGGCCTTCTGGGCCACGCTCGAGAACGTGCTGTTCGCGTTCGAGCCGAGGGTCGTGATCGCGGCGATGCACACCACGATAATCAGGGCCAACATGACGGCGTACTCGACCGCGGTCGGGCCGTCTTCCTTCTTCATGAACTCGACGAACTTCTGGGTCAGGTTCCGCATTGCTCTGCTCCTACGGGTTGTTCCGGTATGACTCGGGTATTGCTCGGCCCCCGTTACGGCCGGCACGACCGATACCTTCGTGACAACAGGTATCTAGGTCACGACCGTTACAGACGCAAACCACGGAACTTCAGAATTTCGCGGAATTCCCGGCACTTCAGGCACAATCTGAACAACTCCGTCCCTGGAACAACGCTTGTCCGCCCGGAGTGAACAAGTCGGCTGGCGGGTGAGAGTCGGCGGCCTTGGATGGCACCGTGGCCGACGTGACGTGCGTTTTCAACGGCGATGTGGGGGGCCCGGAAGTGAAGCCAATTGATCGCGCGAAACGCGACCCGATTTGGCTGCAGCGAACGAAGCGTGTCGAGGAGAAGTAATCGCTGCCCAGATCCGCATGGTTGGTCGAGTGCCGGAACCAAGATCGGCGTGAGCCGTCTTCACGCCACTGGACTCGCGCGCCGGACCGCACGCATCGGACCATCGCCGAGCCAATTCCAGCCGGGCTCGGCGGGCGGTTCTACTTCCGGCACGGCGAACGCGATTCCCGGCACTCGAACGATCGGCTCGTCGGCGACCGCCCACTCGCGGCCGGCCGAGTAAAGCTCGGTCGAATCGGCCCGCGCGATGGCCACCACGCGGATCGCCTCGGCCCGGATGATGCGCACGCTTCGCCAGTCGGTCGGCGGGTCGCCGCGAAGTGTGGCCGGCACATCGGTCGGGGTCGCGTCCGGCCAGGGCGGCAAGCGATCGGGAACGCGGGTCGGGAGTAGGCCGATTGGCAGGTCGAGGTACGTTTCGGTTCGGCGCTCGGCGTTCGTTTCGGACTTCGATTCGAGTAAGTGCGAAGGCAAGCCAAGCAGTCGATCGGGTGCGCCGAACGGTGTTGCTCGGGCAACCCAAGCGCGGAGCTGCGAAGTTTGCGGCGGGGAATACTCGACGCGCCAAACGCGCAGGCGGCCGGCCCAAAGGTGGAGTCGGTCCGGAAAGCGCCGATCCAGGGCGTCTAGAGCCGGGCTCGGCGGGAACGGGTCCCCCGTCATGCCCGGGCACCCTCGGCAATGAGGGGACGGACCCGACCATGCGTGACACGCGGGCAATCGGCCAATGCCGCGACCCAGGCTCGTTCGCGGGCGGCCTCGGCGGCCGTCAGATGATCGACCGGCCCTTCCCACTGCAATCGACGGGCGAGCGTGCCAGGATCGCCCGCGAAGAGTACCTTGCGCCGAGCTCGGGCGAGGAGTCCCCCGAGGACCGCCGGCGTCTCGCCGAACGTGACGGCGCGGGCGACGTGACTTCGCGTCAGGCTCACCGCGATCAGGTCGCATTCGGGCACTTCATCCGGCCCCGCCACATGGACGTGGCCGAGCCGGCCCGAACGTGCCACGAGTTTCTTCAACACGGCCACCTGCGTCGGGAACGGCGAGGTAACCGAAATCGTTCGGGCCGACGTGTATTCCAGATGGCGGATCAACGACTGCGCTTCGGGCACATTGACGAACCCGACCGTGGCGAGGTCGGCGAACTCCGGGGGCAGCGCCGCCCGTTGCCGGGAATCGCCGAGGTCGATCTCGTAGCCCGCGCC
>JANLUE010001006.1:0-7100 GCA_031363325.1 Gemmataceae bacterium | reverse complement strand
GTCCTTGGGCCGGCTGACGTTCATCGCCTTGATGATCGCGTCCAGATGCGTATGGGCGCTGCGTGAGGGAATGACTTGCCGAACGTCTTCATCGAACGTAATCAGGCCGACGGCGTCCTGCTGGTGCAGCAGCATGTACGCGAGCGATGCCGCGACGGTGCAAGCATAGTTGTACTTGTTCAGCGCGCCGGCGCCGTAGTGCATCGAGTTCGAGACATCGACCACCAGCTGGCAGCGCAGGTTGGTCTCGGCCTCGTACTGCTTGATGTAGAACTTGTCGGTCTTGGACCAGACCTTCCAGTCGAGGTGGCGGATGTCGTCGCCGCGCACGTAGTCGCGGTGCTGGGCGAACTCGACGGAGTGCCCGAAGAAGGGGCTCCGGTGCATGCCGGAAATGAACCCCTCGACGATCTTCTGCGCCCGCAGATCGAGCCGCGCGATGCGGGCGATGACCTTGGGCTCGAAGAAACGTCGGCCATTTTCGGCGGTGTCAGGCACGGTGTGGTCTCGATTAACTACTTGACTTCCAACGCGGGCGGGTTGGTGGACTCCGTCAACATCAACATCAATACGGTGCTCGAAGCAATCATCGCATCGTGATCTCTCAACGCGTCCCCACTGGTCAGGTGCGGCCCCATTCCCGGACGAACGCTCGCCAAGATCGCCTCGTTGCGATAAAAGCTCGGCGACTGATTTCGTAGCGTCAATCCGCCACCCTGAAGTCGAAACGGGTTCGGGATGTCCCGAAGTGTCGCTTCATTCCAACTCACGGTGATCGATTCGGCCGCCGACATCGCATTCCCAACCGGACTCGGAACGACCGTTATCTGAAAACTCTCAGTGCCGTTGTTCGAAAGTAGGAATGGTCCACCGAACACTTTGGCGATTTTGCCATTCCGCTTGACGACCAACCACATTCCTTTCAACGGAGAATCCGCCGGCAAATCGACATCGAAGTTCCACATCCACACATCGAGAATGCCAGCAAGCGCCGATGCGTCGATCGGCTTGATGCGAACTCGAAGTTTCTGAATCGAATCGTCCGCCTCCGATTTCGATCGCAGGCTCCAGGCCGATCTCCAATTCGCCTTCTGCGATCACCAGGCAATCACAGGAGTGCCAACTCCAATGGCGATCACCGCCCAAATCAGGAACTTCGCAATCTTTCGCATGGCGAGCCCCTCTAAAGCAATTGCTCGAACTCTTCGAGAGTCGGTACGGTCCAGGCGGCATCGAGCATCAAGTCTAGCCCAGTAGTCGCTCAAACTCTTCGATGGTCGGCACGGTCCAGGCGGCTTTCATGAGTTGGTCGATTTTGTCCTTTTCGCTCACCGCGTTGATGCGGTCCATCAAACGATTCCCCGCCGTCCCAAAGCGGTTTTCCAACCCCGCCTGGATGGACGCGCGAAGTCCCTTCTCGAACCCAATCTCCTCTCCTTCACTTCGAATGGAATTTAGATCGCGAAGCGCCTTCATTCGGTTCTCGTATAATTCACGCTCGTGTTCGTTCTGAAACATGGCTTTCAGCCTCTCAATTGCTCGCCCATAGGCACCTTCGAGCATTCTAGCAGGCGGCGCGTCCGGGTCCCATTCGTGTGCGTCGCGAATCAAGCAGCACCATTCTTCAAGCGGCGATCGAGCCGCATCCGCTTTGATCCGCAGTTTCGGCAATTCGATCGTGTGCAAAGCCAGTTGGTCCGTGAACGAAACGCCTGGATGCTTCAATGCTCGAATGCCAAACTCCAGGTGATAGTCCGCAACGCCTGGAAATAACACATCGTCGACGATATGAATTCCAACCGTTCGACAGAGCTGACCATACTTCTCGCCTTGTTTCAATTGATCGGAAAACACCTTCGACCAGTAGTATAAACTTCGAGATCGATAGTCCTTTCGCAATTGAATTTGCATTTCAATGTTCACGAGCGTTCCATCCCCGAGCCGCGCCTTCACATCGAGAATCGAAATCTTGCCATCCGGCTCGTCCTTCGAATTGAACGGATTCAGAATCTCCACGTCCCGAATGTCTAAATTCAAAATGGCTTTGAGCAGCGAGATCAACAGATCCTTCGTGTCCTCGCTGCCGAACAGGCACTTGAATGCGTAATCAACCTTCGGATCGATTCGCATTCAAGTTCCCCCGCCTCACGACGTGAAGATTTTCTTGAACCGTTCGTCGCGCTCCAGGTCGCCGACGCGGGTCGGGGTCTCGTCCACGAGCTTCTTGACGACGGTGTCCGTCGTGACCCCTTCCGAAGCGGCGGTGAAGTTGGCCAGGATGCGATGCCGCAATACCGGCAACGCCAAAGCTTGCACGTCTTCGTGCGACACGTTCTCGCGGCCGTATAACAGGGCCCGGGCCTTGCCGCCGAGGATCAGGTTTTGGACGGCACGCGGGCCGGCACCCCACGACAGCCACTCCTTGATGAACTTCGGCACTCCCGGCTCGCTGATTCGCGTCTGCCGCACCAGGGCCAACGTGTACTTGATCACCTCGTCGGCGACCGGCACCTTGCGGACCAGCGTTTGCAGTTCGAGAATCTGGTCGCCGCTGAGCACCGGCGTCGGTTCGTCCTGGATCAAGGCGGTCGTTCGGCGGGCGATCTCCATTTCCTCGTTGAAGTTGGGGTACTTCACGAAGACCTTGAACATGAACCGGTCCTGCTGCGCTTCCGGCAGCGGGTAGGTTCCTTCCTGTTCGATCGGGTTCTGCGTGGCGAGCACGAAGAACGGCGTCTGGAGGCGATGCCGAACGCGCCCGACCGTCACCTGGCGTTCTTGCATGGCTTCGAGCAAGGCGGCCAGGGTTTTCGGCGGCGTTCGGTTGATTTCGTCCGCCAGAACGATGTTGGCGAACAACGGGCCCGAGAGGAACTTGAACTCGCGGGCACCCGTCGACCGGTTCTCCTCGATCACTTCCGTGCCCGTGATGTCCGCGGGCATCAAGTCGGGAGTGAACTGGATGCGGCTGAAATCGAGCGACAGGCACTTGGCCAGGCTCGAGATCATCAGGGTCTTGGCGAGGCCGGGCACGCCTTCCAGGATGCAGTGGCCCCGGCTGAACAGGGCGATCAGCAACTCCTCGATCACCGAGTCCTGGCCGACGATCACGCGGCCGAGTTGCTTCTTGATTTCCTTGAACGCGTTCTGGACGCGTTGCATGGCCTCGAGGTCGTTCTCACCGAGGATTGTGGCCGGCTCGCTCATGGATGGAGGTCTCTCGAGGTCAGCGTTGGTAGATCGGGAGGGTATTGTTTTCCAACTGCAGGATCGTCAGGTTGATCGAGGTCGCGAAAGCCGGGCCGACGTAACCGCCGCTCCAGGAACCGTCCGCGGCCTGGGTGCTCTTGATGTACTCGAACATCGACTTGCGGAACTCGCTCCACTTCATGCCGTTCTTGTCGCCGGGGAACAGCTTCTCCCAGCCGTCGTCGCCCAGGACGTACATGGCCTGCGAGAAATAGTAATTCTGGTATTCGTCGTGCGCCAGCCGGCCCTTGCCGAACGGAATGTTCTTTTGGCAATACTTGAACCAGGCCTTCGCGAGGTCCGACTTGTATTCGCCCTGGCTGAACGCACAGGCGACGGCCGCCGCGGTCAGCGGGGGTCGTTCACCGCCGGCGGCCGCGAACCCGCCGTGCGCCAGTGAATAGATCACGCCACCGTTCGGTGTCGTCGACTTCTTCATGTAATCGAGCGACTTGTTGATGATTTCTTTCGGAACCACAATGCCCGCGTTCCGGGCGGCCCGCAACGGTTGAAGTTGCGTGATCGTGACCGAGCCTTCGTCGAAGTTGCCGCCCTCAGAGGCCGAAACATACCCCCAGCCACCCTTGTCCGTCTGCGACTTGCCGCAGAACTCGACGGCCTTGGTCAAGAGTTTTTCGAGGTCGGCCCGGCGCTTATCGTCTTCTTCCTCGCCGTAAACGCTGGCAAGAAACAGGAGGCCGAAGCCGTGGCCGTACATGTACCGACTCGCTTCGGTCGGGTTGTTCGGATTGCCGAGCAGCCCATTTGGTTGCGACCGCTTCATGAACCATTCGACGGCCTTACGAATGTTCTGGCTGTACTTGCCCTCGCGCATGGTCGAACCTTCCATGAGGAAGGCCATCCCCGCGAGTCCGGTCATCGTGGTCGGGTACTGGCCGCCGTGGGCCTCGAAGTTCCCTTCCGTCTTGTTTTGTTGCTTGGCGAGGTACTCGAGGCCCTTGCGGATGTTTTTCGCCACGTCGGACTTGGGCTCATCGGCCCGAACGAACGTGATTGGGACGAGCGCCGTCAAAAGGCACAGTGCGATCCGCTTCATGGCCACGGTTCTCCCAGGGGTGGACGGGATTTAACCATTAGGGAAGACGACCGACGGCCGGTTTACTCACGCCGGAACCGAAACTCGGCCCCGGGACGATCGGGCCGACTTCGGCCAAGCGTATGTCGGCCAACGGGTTAGCTCAACTGGCAAGTCGGGCAAACGGGGAAAATCTTGCGGGTTACGGCCGTTCGGCCGGGGTGTGCGGGACGTTCCGCCGGGTCGGATAACCTTCAAATTACAGAGTATCGAAAGTCATGCATCAGAGACGAATTTCTGCTCTGATTTGTGCAAATCTTCGCTGTTGCGCCATGCCTGATGATCCCATAGGGGTCGCTCGGCTCGTTGGCGAAGCGACGATCCGGAAGCCCCGCAAGGCTGGAAGTTGTCGGGACCGGCTCGTCATTGTCTCCGAGGGCGACGATCACGTGAAAGACTTCGCGGAGTAACACTTTCCTTACGTCCGCCATTCCGAGATCAGGCTCGCCACCAGGGCCGTCCACCCCGTCTGATGACTCGCGCCCAATCCCTCACCCGTGTCGCCGTGGAAGAATTCGTGGAACCACAGCAGGTCGCGCCAGTGGGGGTCGTCGCGGAACTGGGTTCGGTTGCCGAAGAATGGGCGTGAACCATCTTCTCCGCGGCGGAACAACGAGATCATTCCTTCGGCGAGCGTTCGGGCCAGTTCGTGCGGGGTCAGTTGTTTGGAGTCCTCGTCGATCGCGATCTCGGGACCGAAGGCGGCTCCGAGTTTCTTTAGCGATTCGATCAACAAGTACGCCGTCGGGAACCAGACGGGGCCACGCCAGTTGGAGTTGCCGCCCTTCAACACCGTGACCGCGTCGCCGGGTTCGTACCCGACCGTCGAGCCATCGAATTGGTACGGATGGTCCTGGTGATATTTCGACAGGCTGCGTGGCCCGAACGGCGAACGGAACTCGGCCGGGTCGGCCACCTTGCTCAAGACGCGCTTCAAGCGATCGTCGGAGATCAGCTTCAGCACGTGGCGCGTCTTGCCATCGAGTTGCACCGTGCTCACACAACGATCGGTGAGGTCGCGACGATTCTTCAAGAACCACTCGAAGCTCGTGCGGAACTCGGGGCATCGTTCGAGCAACTCCGCATCAATCACTTCGACGCCGAACAGCGGGATCAGGCCGACCTGCGAGCGGACTCGGAAGCGATGCTTCGATCCGTCCGGCCAGATGAGCAGGTCGTAGAAGAAGCCGTCCAGTTCGCTCCACAGCGCCGGCCGACGCTTGTCGCGGCGATTGAGCGCCGAGCCGATATAGACGAAGTGCTGGAAGAACTTGACGGCCAGTCCCTCGTAGGCCAGGTTCTCGCGCGCGAGTTCGAGGGCGATTCGCATCAGGTCGAGGCACAACATGCCCATCCAGCCGGTCGCGTCCGATTGCAGGAGCGTCGTCCCCTTGCCGAGCGGCCGACTGCGATCGACGACCGTGATGTTGTCGAGCCCGAGAAAGCCCCCCTCGAACAAATTGTTCCCTTCGGCGTCGACGCGGTTCACCCACCAGGTGAAGTTCAACATCAGCTTGTGGAAACACTTCTCGAGCCAGGTTCGATCCGCTCGGCCGAAGCGATCTCGCTCGAGCGAATAGACCCGCCAAACGGCCCAGGCGTGGACCGGGGGGTTCAGATCGGAGAACTCCCATTCGTAAGCGGGCAACTGGCCGTTCGGATGTTGGAATTGCTCGAACAACAGTAGCCAGAGTTGCTCCTTGGCGCAGGCCGGATCGACGAGCGCCATCGGCACGGTGTGGAACGCCAGGTCCCACGCGGCGAACCAGGGATACTCCCACTTGTCCGGCATCAACAGGACGCGCATCGAGTTCAGGTGACGCCAGTGCGCGTTACGAATTGTCAATCGTTCGGCCGGCGGCGGGTTGTTCGGGTCGTCGCCGTTCCGCCATTGATGCACGTCGAACAGGTAGCTTTGTTTGCTCCAGATCAGCCCGGCCAGGGCACGCCGCTGGATCATGCGCTCGTCGGGAGTCGCGCCCGGCGGGTGCAAGCGTTCGTGGAACTCGTCGGCCTCGGCCCGGCGGGCGTCCACGATCGCATCGACATCCGCGATTGGGTTGGCGGCGTCGGCCAGGCGGAAGCGATACGTGACGTGGCCGCCGGCTGGAATCGCGATCGGCCCGTAGTGCACCGCCGCCTTCGTGCCATAGCGCAACGGATTGACGCAGTTCTCGCCGTGGATCAAGTGCCGATGGAACGCGTCCTTGGTGTAGCGCGAGCGACTCTTGACGTGCGGGCCGAACACGGCCGGCGCGTTCGTCTCGTTGTCCGTGAACAACGGCTTGCCGCCCGGCTCGCACATCAAGAATCGTTGGCCGAGCCGATACGGGAAGGGAAGGTTCGGCAGTTGTTCGGAGTCGGCCTCGTCCGCGAGAAGTCCCCCGTCGGTCCGTTGAATGCGTGGGCTCGGCTTCTTGTCCGGCCCCCAACTCCAGCGGTTGCGGAACCAGAGCTGCGGCAACAGATGGAACTCGGCCGACTCGGGGCCGCGATTGTGGACCGTCACCCGAATACACGTGTCTTCGGGCGTGGCCTTGGCGTACTCGATGAACACATCGAAGTAGCGCGATTCGTTGAAAACGCCAGTATCGAAGAGTTCGAACTCGGGCTCGGTCGTCGGTCGGCCGCGATGGACGTCGAGGAGTTGCTGATACGGGAACGCGGCGTGCGGGTACTTGTACAGGAAGCTCTGGTAGGCATGGCTCGGCAAGGCGTCGATGTGGAAGTAGCACTCCTTGACGTCTTCGCCGTG
>JANLUE010001005.1:0-2683 GCA_031363325.1 Gemmataceae bacterium | reverse complement strand
CTCGCGGAGCTGCTGGAGCTCGAGAAGCACTTGCTCGTAAGATGGCCCAATCACGCGCTCCCTCGCGACGGACAACCGTGTCAGCTGCAAGCGTTATGCGGATTTCCCCACCCGGCGTCCAGGGGCGCTAAACAAGTACAGCAGAAGTTCAATCTCGACGCAAAGAAAAACAAATCAACTTTCCCACTCGACGACTTCTCAACTTCGATGGGCTGGTTTGTTCCGAGCACGTGGACGGATACCCCGCCAGGCACGGACTGCATTTCGGGCGCGACGTTTTCGTGGTTAGTTGTCGTATCCTCCGGCATGCCAGGTTCGTCGTCCGTCGATGCCTTCGCGGCCAAATCCGCCGCTGAACCGGGTAAGGCAGTCTCATGGGTGGCGAATGATCCCGCGCGCATGCGCAACAATCCGAAAGAAGAAATCTGGCACTTGGATAACCAGGCCGTGCCGCAGCCCAATCGATTCGAAGCCACGTTGATCTTCACACCAGCGGGTGCAGGAGCGTCGACCTTCTACTTTCCGGTGGGTGCGGGCGACGCTCGGTTTACAAACAAAGATGATGTGATAACTATTTTCAAGCGAGCCATTTGGTATCGGCCGGACACAAACGTCGTGGTTGAGAACATTCAGCCAGACTACACACGCGCCACAAACGCCAACATTGACTGACGTTAGCGTGCGATTGCAATTCGTACGGCGTGATACACCAATCGAGACATTCGATGAAACACAGGCAAATTGCTATTGGTTCAGCCGGCCTATTGTTCGTCGCTGTCGTAGCGACGGGGGCACCTAAACTGAGTTCCGAGTGGACGTACGACAAGGAGATGCGGCACTACTCGAAGTCGGTTCCGGCGAAGGTCACCCGTCCGACTCTGACTGGGAGCGGCCAAAACTACTTCTTCGACCTTCAACGTGATAAGTTGCGGGCTTACGATGACGACAACGATAGTTCGACCGGCGTCACACTCAACGACAAATTCACTCTCGAGGTCCAAAAGAAGCGGAAGGACCGATCAGAAAGAGTCTCGGTCGTGATCAACAAGTGCGGGTACGTTGATCTCGATGGTGACGGTATCTGGGACGTATGGGGCGATGCACGAGGCGACTCCCGAAAGAGCTACATTCGATTTGGTGGGGTATGGGTCGAGGTGTGCGATTCGAAAAGCGTCGGCGACGGTCCAGAGTTATCGCTCGACCGGAAGTCCGAGTATACCTGGGACGGTAAAGAGTGGAAGAGCAAGTCAGTAGAGCGATGACCTCGACCACTTTGCAGAGTTGATAACCGAATACCGATCGTCGATGTTTACGGTAAGCCGCACCACTTGCACGTCGTCCGGGCGATGAGAACTGGCTGGTGCCGCAGTGGATCGCGGATCAGGGGTTCATCGTGGTCGCGATCGAGAATCGCGGCACGCCGGGCCGGGGCCGCGACTGGGAACGAGCGGGCGATCAATCACCCCGGCGTCACCCACATGGTCACGGCCGACCCCCTTGTGTTCGAGCGCTACATGACGAAAGCGACGAGCTTCTTCCGAAAGCACCTGGGGGCCGCGAAGTAGACGAGGCCTCCCACGCGAATCAGGGTACAATCACTCACGCGCGGGGGCAGCGATGGACCGGGCGACTTTCGCCAGCACATTCCGGGCCTTCAAGCTCCGGACGCCGTTCCGACCGTTCACCGTGGTGACGATGAGCGGGCAACGGCACGAGGTGGATCATCCGGAAGCGCTGGCGATCCGCGGCGGGGTGGCCTTGTTCGTCGCCCCGGGTGTCATACCCGTTATTTTCGACCACGAGAGCATCGACGAAGTGGTCGGCGACCTGGCGGGCCAACCAACGGACGCTTGAGCGACTCGCCTATTTCGTCGTCGGTGGCCTCGGTCCAGTGGCTAACGAGCTTCAGGTTGGTAATGCCATTTGCTTGCCCCAAGTCGTTGACCAGGATTCTGCCGAGCGATTGACCCCGCGGCCTGTTTGGTGTCGCCGTGGCGTACGTCTCTTTTTCGACCCATTCCGGATTTCCATTGCCCCGCCCGCCTCATTCCGCGAATCTATCCCCACCACCTCTCCGTATCCAACGGGTTCGACATGCGTGCATTTCTCGTTCTCCTTTTTCTCCCGACCTTCCTGGCCGCGAGCGACTTTGCTCCGGACCCGTTGGCCGTCCGCAAGTACGGGCCGGCCTATTGCTATCCGCAGGCCGGCTGGGTCGTTCTGCACGTCGAAGGCAAGCCGCACGAACGCGGCTTCCAGCACGGCACACTGATGGCCCCGGAGATCACGGCGTTCGTGCGGTGCTTCGCCGCCCAGCAGAACTCGAAGGACCCGTCGGCCGGCTGGCAGAACACGCGTCGGCTGACGAGCGCCCTGTTCCTGCGTGGCTTCGATCGCGAATACCTCGAGGAAATGCAGGGCATCGCCGACGGGGCGGCCGAAGCGGGCGCGACCTTCGATGGCAAGGCGATCGACCTGATCGACATCGCCGCGCTCAATCTGTGGGCCGAGATCGATTCGCTCGATCCGGGGCTCGAAGCGATCCCCACGGGGCTCGAAGGAATCAAGTTCCCCGGCAAGAAGCCGCGGGCGATGCCGGCGACCAAGGGGGATCGCTTCGAGCCCCGGATCGAGCGAATCGATCTCGGCCCACAGAATGAGCGCGGCGATGTCGATCAGGTCG
>JANLUE010000882.1:0-2642 GCA_031363325.1 Gemmataceae bacterium | reverse complement strand
GTCCCATCTCCCGGATCACGTCGGCCAGCGCGCGAACCGTGTCCGGGTTGTCGAACTCTTCAAACAGGTCGTCCGGAGCGCCTGGCGTCGGGGCCGCCTTCGGCTTCAGATCGAATGCGATCCCGATCTTCATCCGGACGACTCCGCCAGCGCTTCCTTGCGTGTCTTGCCGTTGCGCATTCCGAGCGACAGCAATGGCAGCGGCAGAATCGCGTCTTCGTTGGAAGTCGGTTCGCCGCCACAGCCGCCGATCTCTTCGGCCGCGACCTTGAGTTGACGACGGGCCATGCGTTCGCTGCCTTCGGGCACGATCACCGAGCGCGTACCTTGCAGAAGCGAACTGACGCCACGCGTCACCGTGGGTTCGGTAGTCGAAGGTGTGTCGGTCGCCTGGTAGCGAACGATCTGTCCTTCGAAGTTGCGCAGGATGACGGCGTCGTCGCCGGCCGAGATCAGGTAGTTCGGCATGACCGGGATCTTGCCGCCGCCGTGCGGACTATCGACGACGTAGGTCGGGATGCCGAGCCCGGACATGTGTCCGCGCAGGCCTTCCATGATCTCGATGCCCTTCCACACAGACGTGCGGAAGTGGCCGGCCCCGATCACCGGGTCGCAGTGGAACAGGTAGTAGGGTCGGACCTTGATGCGCAACAGGCCCCGGAGGAGCGTTCGCATGGTGGCCAGGTCGTCGTTCACGCCCTTGAGCAACACGCTGTGGTTGTTGACCGGCATGCCGGCGCGCAGGAGGGAGTTGCAAACGCGCTTCGCTTCCGGGGTGATTTCCCGCGGATGGTTGAAGTGCGTCTGAATCCAAACCTTGCCGGACGACTTCAGCAACTCGACGAGTTCCTGGTCGTAGAGCCGTTGCGGCAACGTGACCGGCACGCGCGTGCCGATTCGAATCACGTCGACGTGCGCGATCTTCGACAGGTTGTCGAGGAAGTATTTGAGCTTGGCGGTCGGCAACGTGAGCGGGTCGCCGCCGGACACGATCACGTCGCGGATCTCGGAGTGGCGAGCGACGTACTCGACCATCCGTTGATCGTCGCGCGAGACGCTCTCCCAGCCGCCACGCGTCAGGGTCGCGCGCTTGCGCGTGCAGAACCGACAGTACATGGAGCAAGCGGGCGTCGTCACCAGGAGCGCGCGATCGGGATACCGATGCGTGACGCCCGGGACGGGTGAGTCCTTGTCCTCTTCGAGCGGGTCTTCGAGCTCGTAGCCGGACGGGTTCTCGGCTTCGCGCGGCGAGGGCACGGACTGAAGCCGAATGGGGTCGGCGGGGTCGTGCGGATCGATCAGCGAGAAGTAGTACGGTGGGATGACGACCTTGTAGTCGGCCTCGAGTCGGCCGATCGCTTCCAGTTCCTCGTCGGAGAAATCGATGAGGGTGCGGAGTTGGCGCACGGACCGGATGGCGCTTTGCATTTGCCAGCGCCAGTCGTCCCATTGGTTTTGAGGGACGTCCACCCAGGCGGGATGGCGGCGCGAGATACTCGGGGGTTCGTCGTCGTCGAACGCGAGTGTGGGGAGCGGAACCGCGGGTTGCTGCAATGAAGTGCGAGCTTCCGAATGGCTCATACGGGTGCGGTGACCTCCCTGTACGGGTTCCCCGGACTCGATGAACTCCCGTGGTTCACCGGCCGGTTCGTTCGCCGCACCTGTGGGCAAGGATACGACTGTGTTAATGAGACATAGTAACGTCGCGTCCTCAAAACACAAGTTCCTCTGCGCGAGTTCCGCGCGCTTTGTGCGAAATATTTTGGCCGCGGGCCGAATCGCCTAACCGAGCCTGCGCGCTCGCGCGACGCATCGATCGCACACGCGCGCGCGTTCGCTTCGGAAAATCAAAGCGCGGCGCGCTCGCACTCGCCACATCGCCTGCGCCGCGCGAACGCGATTCGAGCGCGGCGCCCGCGCGAATCAATTTCGCCGTAATTTCGTGGGATTCGACAGCTGAACGCGCTCAGCGTAATTTCCGCAGCGCCGCGACCAGCGCGTCGACTTCGCTCGCCGTGTTGGAATGCAGCAAGCCCACGCGCGTCATTCCCGCCGGCTCGACGCCGAGCGCTTCGGTCAACGGCAGCGCGTAAGAGTTGCCGTGCCGCGCGAAGACGTTCGACCATGTGAGGTGATCGACGACTTCGAGCCGCGAACGTTTTTCGTGGAGAAATGAGACGGTTGGGACGCGCTCGCCGAATCGCTTCGGGTCGGTGATGCCGCGAATTTGCACCCCGGGGACGCTCGTTAGGCCAGCGAGCAATTTCGTGCCCAGGTCGCGCTCGTACGCTTCGATCGCCGCGAACAGACCCGCCATCGGTTTACCACCAGAACTCCGTTCGCAGTTGTCGCCACGCTCGCTCGGCGAGGATTTCGCCGATCGCGCGACGGTTGCAAGTGATCCGGGCGTACCCGGTCATCCCCGGCCGCAGTGCGGGACTGGGGGTCTTCCAGCCGACAAGAGAGGATCAAATTACCCGGCGAATCGCCCGGAGTGCTTTTGGGAACGGCCAGATTGGCGGAGGGCGCCAAGCCCACATTCATCGCCGTGGAATCCACGCCCGGAGCCATGCGACCGACCTCACCAGGGAAGGTTTCGAATGGGAACGCCCGCAACTTCAATTCGACCCGCTGACCGGGTT
>JANLUE010000971.1:0-6560 GCA_031363325.1 Gemmataceae bacterium | reverse complement strand
TTAGCCGGGGGTTGAGCGAAGCGATACCCCCGGTCTGCGATCGCACCAACCCAACGACCCCGGAGGGGTCGCAGCCCCAGCGTCGGCTATGCGATTGATCCTTCGTCTTGTGACGCGTCTCCAATTCTTCGAGCCGCTGCTACGACCCCTCCGGGGTCGTTCGTTTAATGCGATCGCAGACCGGGGGTATCGCTTCGCTCAACCCCCGGCTAATGGCTGTAACGCCTCCGGCGTAAAAACCCAACTTGAGCAACTTCGTTGTGAAGGGCGGTTTACAGGTTCGCTTCGAAGAACGCGACCACGCGGCGTGCGTATTCGTCGCCCGCGAGGCCGACCGACTGATTGTGACGCGCCCCCGGCACGGCCCAGAACTCTTTTGGGCCGGTCGCCCGGTCGAAGATCGCCCGTGCCATCACCACTTTAATGTAACTGTCCGCCTCGCCATGGATCATCAACAACGGCTGGCGAATCCGCCGCGCCCGGTCTTCCAGGTGGAAAAATCGGACTCTTCGTTCCCGCTCGACCCGGCGCATCCCGACCCGGGCCATGTGCGCGTAGAACCAGGCGGGCATCAGCCCGTGCACCAGGTAGCGGCGATTGTAGATGCCGATCCAGTGCCGCATGTACGGAAGCATCACGGAGAGCAGTCCGAACGCCCCGTCCGTCGCGCCGCAGCGGATCGACGCGTCCTCGCTCATCAGCGCGAGACCGGCGTTAGCCCCCTTGCTCACGCCGAAGAAGCCGACACCCTTCGGATCGGCGTCGGCCCGCGACTTCAGGTACGCGAGCGCCGACCGGGCGTCGGCCACTTCCGAACTCGTGATCCATTGCAACGGCTCGTAATTCGGGATCGCGTCGCTCTTACCCTGGTTCCGCGGCTCGTAGGCGAAAACGTCGAAGCCGGCGTCGAGCAGCGGGTCGCAGTACGATCGGCACGACCAGCGATCGGCCCCGTATTCGATGCCGAACAGGATCACGCCCTTGCGCGGCCCGGAGTGGGCCTTGAAGTAAACCCCCTGGAGGTTCATGCCGTCGGCGATCGGCAAGCGAATCTCCTCGGCCGCCGGATCGAACTCGCCGCGCGGGATGATGAACAACGGCTTCTCGACGAAGATTCGCTGCAACGAATCGAGGTGGAACAGCCGGACGTACCAGTAGACGTAAGTGATCAACCCGCCGACCACGAGGAGCGGCACACAGAAGAGAGAGAGTCCCAGCGCGGTCCACATGAAGAAAAAGTGTACGGAGAAGGCCGGTCGGCAAACGGCCCGCCCTCGAAGTGACATTGACAACTGAAAGTCGATGACCATATTTTGGAGAAGTGGGAGTCAACATACCTTCGATCTCGATTCAACAAATCGAGGCGGTACTCAACGGCTTGGGCACGACTCAAGATTACATCTTCGTTCTACCGGTCGGATCTGAAAGGGGCCTGATTGGATTTTGGCATCCGGAGGTTGGTGCGCGACACTTGATTCTCGAGGACGACGCCCTCGCGACCGCGTCGTATCAGTATCTCTTGCGGCGCGGAGCGCGACGATTCGACACCGACGAAGAAATGCTTCGTGCCATCGCCATCGAAAAGTGGCCGGGATGGGACACGTGTGCCGACGCCGTTCGCGAGCGAAATCTCCGTAGCGACTACTGAATTCTTTGGCCAACGACCGTTTCACTCACTTCGATGGGCATGCCCCAACTTTCGGGCTCGGCGTCCGCAATTGCGGAGGACGCGGTTGGAGGGCGCGTCGGCGCAAATTGAGCGCGACTCGCCTAACGGAACAGTTCAGCCAGCTTGCGGACCGTCGTGATGTTTCGATGGGTCGCCGCAACCCCGAGGGCCTTGGAGAGGCGGGGCCACGGCACGAGCGAGTCCGTCGTCTTGCCGCGACAGAGCCAGTACAGCTCGCGTCCATGAATGTGGAACGCGTCCATCGTCGTGCCGAGGCCGACCAATTCACTTGCGGCGTGCGATTCGACGGCCCGCCTCAGGAACCCGATCGTGAGCGTGTGACCGGGCGTGGCGAGTTCGTCGGCCGCGAACGGTTCGTGAGCGACGATGTCCGCAAGCTCCGGCGGTGTGCGGAGGAACGTGTTCACGGAATATCCAAGGGCTTCGAGCAGGCCGGCCTCGATCTTCGCTTCCAGTTTGACCACGTCGGCGGGTGGGGATTCGAAGATAATATTCCCGCTGGCAATGAAGCTCTCGACGCCCGTGAAGCCGAGCTCGGTGAAGGCGGCCCGCACGACCTCCATTTTGACGCGGCGATTGCCGAGGTTGATCCCGGCCAGGAGGGCGACGTACCGGCTTGGTTTCCGCGACTTGGCCATGTTCCTTCGCCCGTGCGGTTCGACAGCGTAGCCATAGTAATATGCACGGATACGCAAGGCATCCGACTGAATGGTGGCCCCATGCTCGATCGAATCGCGGATGGCCGAACGGACCTGGTGTTCGACTGGGTCGCCGACGGAAATTCGCCCGGTGCGCGGGATGCCGGGGGCACCTCACTCCTGCAATGGTGCGCCTACTACGGGGATGTCAGTGCGATTCGCCATCTCATGTCTGGCGGTGCCAAGCTCGAATCGCTCGGCGACAATTTCGACTTGAACGGGGCGGCGTTTCACGGGCACTGGCAATTGTGCCAGTTCCTGCTCGAACGCGGAGCCGACGCGAACCACCCCCTACCCGACACGGGCGAAGTGCCACTCCACGCGGCCCTGTGCCACGCGAACCGGCCCGCATACGACTTCGTCGTGCGGGTTCTGCTGGCGAATGGGGCCGACCCGAACCGCGCGACGATTCCCGGTATCGAGACGGGGTCGTTCATGCGCGATTGTCGGACGCGTGGCGAATCGCCGCTCCACCGCGCGGCCGCGTTCGGCACGACGGCATCGATCGGCCTGTTGCTTGCGGCCGGCGCGATCGTCGATGCCCGGGACGCTCACGGCGAAACGCCGCTCGCCTGGGCGAGCTGGCACGCACGACCGGCCGCGATCCTGGCACCCTTGTGTTACGGCCCGCACCGCATCGGCCCGGCCCACGTCAGCCACTACACCGGCGACCACGGTTCCGGCTGGGGCGGACTCGACGCCAGCCTCCGCGGCCGACCGCATTGAACTGTCGGACATTTAGGTTTTGCACCCAAGTGATCGCTCGTCAATTGGTCAATGTCACGTCCAGGGCGGGCCGTTTGCCTCGTCCGATCGTTGACCCGAGCCGGTGCTGGCGACGCCAGCTACGCCGGTCGAAACAGTCCCAGGTATTCGTCGCGGAACTCGACCCAAGAATGGACCGCGACGGCGCGTGGCATCGGGGGCGATTCGCATGCTCGATTCGGGCGATTGACGGAGACGAGCTTCATGGTTCCCGGCAGGACGACCGCGAAGGGTTCGCCGGTCGATTCGGAGCGGAGTACGGCGAGCCTGGAGCGGGCTGAGTCGGCGATTTCGGTGAGGTCGCGAAGGAGAACGGGTCGGCCACGCCAGTCGATCCAGCCGCGCACCGGTGATTCGGCCAACGGAACGGGATGCACGTTCGGCACCGGGGCGATCTCGACAATCGAACTCATGTTGAGGCCGTAGTGGACCGGCTTCGTCGCGGTTTGGGCATCGGCGGCCGGGAACGCGAGGATCTTGCCGAGGCCGGTCTGGATTGGCGGCAGGTCGTCCCAGCCCGACGGCGGGAATTCGGCGAGCGCCGAGTTGGCCGAACCGAACAGGCCCGCGACGTCGAGGACCGGGACCAAGCGGGAATTCCATTTCAACAGGCCGGCGAAGGCACGCGCGACCGCTTCGCCGGAGCCGACTGGAATCGCGAAGCGATCCTCGGCGGGCACGCCGCGGGCACCGTGGATGCTCCCGACGATCAACTCGACGGCTCCGCCATTCGCACGCGTGCGCACGATGTGCGTTCGGACTGCGCTGTCGTCCGCACCGAGTTCGGTCGCCAGATCGACGGCCCCGTCCGGGTCGGCCGACGCATCGACCGTGCCGACCCCTTCGACGGCGGACGCGGGCAACGCCAGCGTGAACTGTCCGACTTCGAACAGCACGAACTGGTCCGACAACGACGCGGCGGCTCGCATGACTTACTCCCGCACCTTGGCCGACAGCAAACGAACGATCCGCCGGGCGAGACGACCCGGCCGATCGACTTCCTGAACGCACCCGGCAGCGATCGCCGCGCGCGGCATGCCATCGACGACGCACGTCTCGGGCGACTGGGCAAACGTTCGGCCCCCGGCCGAGCGGATCGTACTCAACCCGGCGACGCCATCGCGACCCATGCCCGTGAGCAACACGCCGATGGCGTTCGGGCCGGCCTGCTGCGCGGCCGATTGCATGGTGACATCGATCGCGGGGCGAAAGCCATGCACGCGCGGCCCGCCCGTCAGTTGCACGCCGCTCGCGCCGAATTCCAGGTGCGAGTCGGCGGGTGCCACCGTGACGACCCCCGGCGGCGCGATGTCGCCCGCGCGAGCGAGCTGGACCGCGTGCGGAATTCGCCGTGCGAGTTGACTCGCGAACGCGGCGGCAAAGGCACCCGGCAGATGTTGCACGACGACCAGACTCGCGGAATACGCCACGGGCATCTCGACCAGGAACTCGAGCACGGCCGCCGGCCCACCTGTCGAAGCGCCGACGACGATCAACTCGCCGCGCGGCGGTAGTCGCTTCGGCTCGGGCGCGCCCGGCAAGGATCGAATCACCTTGATGCCGGCCGCCTGTTTCAAGCGGGCGGCGAGGACATTCGGAAACGGCCCCGCCGGGCCGGCCCGCTTGTAGAGCACATCGACCGCACCAAGCTCGACGGCGCGTCGCGCGGCCACGGTCGCACCGCGACCGGCTCCGCAGACGAGGACGACCGGCGTCGGCGCACTCGACATGACCTCTTCGATCACGCCGATTCCATCAATGCCCGCGAGTCGCAGCCCCACGGCAAGGACATCGGGGCGAACCGCGCGGACCAGATCGACGGCCGTTCGACCATCGCGCGCCACGCCGACGACCGTGAACCCGGCCGTCGTCAGCCAGCCGCGCAAGAGTTCACCGGCGAACGGCGAACCGTCGGCGATCGCCACGCGGATCAACCGCGAAACTTCGGTCACGATGTCGCTCCGATGAGCGCGGGCCGACCGGCGACCTCGGCAAGCACGCGAAGTAGAGTTTCTTCTTCGTACGGCTTCACGAGGTAGTCCGCGGCCCCAAGGTGCATCGCCTTTTGCCGATGTTTGTCGTGTGCTCGCGACGTGAGCATCACGACCGGGATGTCCTGGTACTGGTCGTCCGCCCGCACGGCAGCGAGCAGTTCGTAGCCGTCCATGCGCGGCATCTCGACGTCGCTGAGGATCACCGCCGGCCGATCGCCGTCCGCGAGCAACTCCAGCGCGTCCATGCCGTCGGTCGCCGTCAACGGGTCCCAGCCGGCCCGCTGGACGACCCCGGCGACCACTCGCCTAACACTGGCCGAGTCGTCCACGATCAGCACGCGCCGTCGCGTCGCGGTTGTCGAGCGAACGGTACTCGACGCGGTCGCTCGAGCCGTCGGTCGCTCGCTCGCGATCAACTCCGAAGGATTCAGAATCAACACGACCTTGCCATCGCCGGTGAGCGTCGCTCCAAGAATGCCCGGCGATGACCGCAGGTGCGAGCCGAGTCCCTTGACGACGACTTCGCGGCCGCCCGCCACGCGATCGACGACCAGGGCCACGTCCCGATCACCGGCACGAACCAATACAACCGGAACGCGAACCGTCGGCGGGTCTTCGCCGACGAGGTCGAGCGATTCGGCCAGGCGAACGACCGGGTAGACCGCGTTGCCTTCGCGGAAGACGCGCGCTGAGCCGACCATCGCGAACTGCGTCGCGTCCGCCCGGTAAATTCCGCGTACCGCGTCGAGCGGTAGGGCGAACGTCTGTTGCCGCGCTTCGACCATGAGGGCCCGCGTGATCGCCAACGTGAGCGGCAGACGAACGATAAAAGTCGTGCCGACCCCGGGGGTCGATTCGACGGACAGTGTGCCCTTCAGTCGAATGACCTCGGCCTGGACGGCATCGAGTCCGACGCCCCGGCCGGAGATTTCGTCGACCGATTCCGTCGTCGTGAAGCCCGGCAGGAACAGCAAGCGATGGAGATCTTCGACCCGTGCGGCCGATGCCGCTTCGGACGAAAGGAAGCCCCGTGCGAGCGCCGTTGAACGAAGTCGTTCCGGATCGATGCCCGCGCCGTCATCGCCAACCCGCAACACGACTTGATTTCCTTCGCGTGCGGCGGCCAAGGTAACAGTCCCAACGACCGGCTTGCCTAACGATCGCCGTTCGCTCGGCGACTCGATGCCGTGGGCGACCGCATTGCGAACGAGATGCCCCAGGGGGTCGGCCATCGCGTCCAGGATCGTCTTGTCGAGTGCGGTCTCGCCACCCGTAACCTGGAACGTCGCTTGCTTGCCGACCGCTTCGGCCGCGCCCCGCAGGGCTCGACCCAGCCGATCGGCGATCGACGACAGGGGCAACATCCGCAGACGGAACAGGCGATCTTCGAGTTCGCCGATCACGCGACCCTGG
>JANLUE010000877.1:0-5076 GCA_031363325.1 Gemmataceae bacterium | reverse complement strand
GGCGGGCGAGTTCGTCCTCGGGAACCGGCCCGAGGCGGCGATCGCCTTCGCTGTAGAACCATTCGGCGGACACGGGGGCCTCCCGGCTGCGAGCGCGAGGGGTGGGTACGGACGACGGGGCGCTACGTAATTCGCCGGCCGGCGATGCACATTTTTTACCGACCTACGCGGGACGTCAAGGGTGGTGCCCCAAGATCGACGCGTGGCGACGAAAAAACCGCGGGCCGGACAACCTGTCCGTCCCGCGGCGCGATTCGGGTCGCCGTGTGAATTACTTGCCGGGGCCGCCACCACCTGGGCCACCCGGGCCCATCGGGCCACCGGGGAAGCCCGGCCCACCCGGCCCACCACCGGGGAACCCAGGGCCGCCGCCCGGGTTCTGCGGGCCGACCGTCACGCTTTCGATCTTCAGCGAACGCGACGGCGACTGCTGGCCCTTCATCCAGGTGAACCATTCATCGCCGATCGCGATGAACTTGCCAATGTCCGCCGTCTTGCCGCCAACATCCGTTGTCGCGATGTTGTAGGCCTTCGAGAACGCGGTCATGATGGCGAGTTCGTCCAGTTCGGCGTCGCGCGGGAGGGCGGCCAACTCGGTCAGGAGCGTCTCGAACTCACTGTAACGAGCCTTCGCCAGGAAATACACGATCGCCCAGCTATAGGTCCGGGCTCGGGCATACAGGTCGGCCGACCGGGTCGCCTTGCTGTCCCCTTCGTCCGACGTCTTCTTGCCGGTTCGCTCGGCCACTTCCAGCTTGCGGGCGTTGATGTAATGAATGTCGAGCACGGTGTTCATGAACGCCGCGTCCGCATTCCGCTGGTTGATGACGCCCTTCTCTTTCAACTCTTCGAAGTAGCGCATGTACGACCAGTTCGGCCCGCCGCCGCCCGGATGCAACGCGACCTTGAGTTGCGACCCGCCGCCGGGGAACGGCCCCTTCGGCATCTCGAAGAGGGCCGCGATCCCGAAGCGGAGCCATTCCGGGGCCATCACGTTGCGGGGCAACAAGCCCGTTTCGGCGAAGATCTGCTTCGTCCCTTCGTGCGTGGCGGAGGCGATCTCGGCTTCCTTCTGCAAGGCCGCGTCCACGAGGGCCAGGGTCGATTCGCGGCAGAAGTCCACGTACCTCGGTGCGGTCGGGCCTTTCTCATAGAGCTTGGAACTGAACAACTCGGCCTTCGTGCGGACCCGATAGACGTCGCGGATCATCGCCTCGAAGTTGATCGACGCCTTGTCCAGCCGACGAGCGCTGAACACGGCCAGGTTTTCCCGGCGGGCGTGGAACCCATCGGAAACGAGGTTGGTCGCTTCAAACGTGTCGCGATAGCGCCGGTATTCGCTCGAATCGCCGACGATGACCGCGACCATCTTCTCGGTCGGTGCCGGCAACGCTCGGCCACGCAGGGCGAACCAGAGGTACACCGTCTTGAAGTTCATTTCGAGGAAGCCGAGTCGACGTTGGGCGCTCTCGAGCACGTTTTCCTGGTGAACGATCGCGTAGTGCTGACTCGGCGTGACGGTCGCGTAGGCGAGTCGATCTTTCCATTCCATCGCCTTGCCCATCGGCTCGACGTTGGCGTTCAACAGGTCTTTGATCTTGACGTAGGCCTCGAGGGCTTTTTTGGTCGGCCCCTTCAGGTCGGTGCGATTCTCGGTGGCCTTCACTTGGCCGTCGAAGATCGACATGGCCTTGTCGGGGAGCCCGTGCGTCAGGCACCATTCGGCGAGGGCGAGGTAGCCTTCCGGCGATTGATCCTTCAGGGTCTTGACGCGGAGTTCGAATGCCCGGGCGGGCGGAGGATATTGGTCGGCCGCGCCCGGAGCGGGCACGCCCTTGTAATCCATCACGATGTCGGACTGGTTCGCGTTGATCCACGTCGTGCCGAATTCGGTTTCAAATTGAAGGTGGCCGGGCTTGCCGATCACTTCCCGGTTGTGAATCGCGTTGGCCTTGAGGTGCTTGAGGTCCTTGATTGGGACCGCGATCATCACGTAATCGTCCGGCCCGAGCGTGTAAGCTCGATTCCCCTGGGGTTGAGCAGCGCCTGGGCCGCCGCCCATGAATCCCGAACCGGCCCCCCCGCCAACGAACCCGACCGCGCCTCCACCCATGCCGCCCGGACGCGGCGGCCCACCGGCCGCCCCGCCACCCGCCATTCCACCGGGAGGCCCGATGCCCATGAACCCGGCCATACCGCCGGGAGGCCCGCCCGTCATACCGCCGGGAGGTCCGCCCGTCATCCCGCCCGGAGGGCCACCGGTCATACCACCAGGAGGTCCACCGACCATTCCACCAGGGGGCCCGCCGAACATGCCGATCATGCCTCCGGGAGGACCGCCAATCATTCCTCCTGGAGAAGCTCCGGTCGCGCCGGAGCCCTGTTTCAGGACCACGCGAATGAGAATATATTCGGCCCGTACGGCGGGTGATACCGCCAGACACGCCGCGATCGCCCAGATCCATCGCTTCATGACAGTACCTTTGGCGCTTCCGCGCCGACCGGACGAGGGTTGTTACTCTTATGGACGATTGTCACAGGCCGGCCGCTTGACCACAAGCCGATTCCGACCAACCCAATCACTTCTTCATCGGAACGTCCGCGGGCTTCTTCGCGGGCGGAACGTCCGGGGTCTTCAAGGTTGGCGCACTCACGACCGGCACGGGGACCAGGCTCTTGGGGTCGTCCCGGTAGAGGGCGAGCGGCCATTGCCCGCCATCAATGATGGCCTTCGGCTGGTTGGCTTTCATCCATTCCGCCAGGGTGTTGACGTTCGTGATCGCCCCCGCGCCGTCTTTTTCGATCGGCGTCAGGATCGGCTGGGCGGTCGTCGCCAGGGAGGCCGCGACGGCGGAGCCACGAGTCGCGCCAAAGGGCTTGGCCGCTTCGCGGAAGCCGGCGACCGAGTAGTTCAAGCGGGCCGCCTGAACCTTCCACGGGAACCGCGGCAAGGTGCCGTTCGCCTGGACTCGTTGGCCGTCCTCATTCGATTCGGACGTGAAGCGAACGATGAAATCGGCGATGAACAGGGCCGCCACGTCGAAGTTCATTTCCGCATCGGCTCGCATCGCCCCGAAGCCGATGGCCGCCTCCGTTTGTTCTTGAACGGAGAACTTGGGCGTGACGTTCGGATCGACGGACATGACCTTCATGAGCGTCCAGGCGGGCCGGGCCACCAGGTCTTTGTTCGTCTTGCGGATCACCGCGTCCTTGAATTTTCCAAGGACGATGATCGCCTCGCGGCGAACGTACTCGATCACGTCCTGATCGCGTTTGTCCTTCGGCGTTCGCTTCTGCAGGATGTAGGCCGAGACGGCATCGCAGATTTCGCCTTGCTTCACCACGTCGCGGATCACGTGTTTGTTCGGGTCGCGGGCGTCGGTCTGATCGACGAGGTTTCGCAAACCCTGGAAGGCGTAGAGCTTGAGCGCATCGCTCGCCTGGGTGTTCTTGACGATGTTCAAAAGCGGATCGGCCAGGGCCGGGCAGGGCATGCGGCTCGCCAGGGCGAGTTGCCGGACCACGTTGATCCGTTCGATCGGCCGAGCGGAATTGTCGAGCACCACTTTCGCCGCTTCGGCGACGGCCGCCCCGAACTCCTCGCCGAACTCAATCTGCTCGACGGTGAGTTTGTTGTTGTTCGCGGCCGGCCCGTTCAGTGTCGTGAGGGAATCGAAGTCGAACATCAGGGTCGTCAGCGTGCGATCGCCGCCCGGGGCTGGCTTGCCCTTCTCGATGATTTCCGGCTCGCCGTTATAGGGGGCCGTCGCGACCGTATAGGCGAAGTACTGGGCGTATTTCTTGAGGGCCGCGACCCGGGCGTCCCGTTCGGCCTTGGTCGCGTCCGGGTCCTTGGCGCGAACCTGGCTGTTCTTCATCGAGAGCACGAGGCTGCGCTCGTCGGACTTCATCTGCGGCGGTTTCGGAATCTCGGCGGCGATGGCGGCCGGCAGAAAACAGGCCGCGAACGCGACCGCGAGGCTCCGCGGAGACAGGATCATGCGATTCTCGACCGAGGAGAAGGGGTGGCCCAAGCGCATAACGGACCAATCGGCCCGACGTTGGCGCGTGTCCGAATTATACAGGGTGAGGCTACCAGCCCGGCGGGGCCGAATCAAGCGCCGGCCAGAATCACGAACCGGCTCGCTCGCTCCGGGTCAGTCACAAATGGAACGAGCCGGAGAGTCGTCGGCCCGTTTGCTAAACTCTTCCGGGGGCTTCGCGATCTTCATGCGCTCGACCTGGACACAGCTCACGGACCCACAACTGCTTGGCCAGTGCGAAGTTGACACGTACCGGGCGAGCGGCCCCGGGGGCCAGAAGCGCAACAAGACGAGTTCCGCCGTCCGGCTTCGTCATCTTCCGAGCGGCCTGCTCGTGATCGCCGAAGAAAGCCGGTCGCAACACGAGAACAAGGCCAAGGCCCTCAAGCGAATCCGCACGGCCCTTTATCTGGAACTGCGCGACCCGATCGCGCCCGAACTCCTCACCGCCGAAGCAATTGCACAATTTCCGGACTACGTTTCGGCCCGCGATTCGTCCGGCCGATTGAACCTGTCGAAGCGCGACCCCCGGTTCTGGCCGGCGGCCGGGGTCGTTTTGGATGTGCTCGTGGCCGTCGAAGCGCGCGTGGCCGAGGCCTCGGACCTTCTGGGCGTCTCGACCGGCAACCTGATCGACTTCCTGCAAACCGACCCGAAGCTTTGGCAGGCGACGAATCAATTGCGCGCACGCTTCGGGCAGAAGACATTGCGCTGAGGGAAACCCGGGGGCTTTCGAGCTTCAGGTTGATAATGCCACTTGCGCTGGCCTCGGACTTTGGTTGCGGATCGTCTCGCTTTGCTCGGCCCGCTAAGCTAACGCTTCGCCCGCACTCGCGAATTACTCGATGCCCGACGTCGCGGCCCTGGCCAACAAACTGCTCTCGAACATCGAGAAGGTGATCATCGGCAAGCGGCCGCAGCTGAACCTGGCCCTGGCCGCGTATCTGTGCGAGGGGCACATCCTGCTGGAAGACGTGCCGGGGGTGGCGAAGACGATGTTCGCCCGCGCCCTGGCCCGGAGCGTCGGCTGCAC